>DATEOJ010000015.1:0-12474 GCA_035274235.1 Pyrinomonadaceae bacterium | reverse complement strand
GTCGCGGTTACCTCGCAGGACCAAGCAGCGAAGTATGCACCGGTCGAACTTTCGCCGCAGGTTGAAGGGCGCTGGCGATGGTTAGGTACGCGAACTTTAATGTTCGACACCGACAAGCGATTCCCGATGGCGACGCGCTTCACCGCACGTGTTGCCGCGGGAACGAAGGCGATCAACGGTCAGGTGCTTGGAAAGGATGTCACGTGGACGTTCACCACACCGCCGCCGAAAGTCGAACAGCTGTTTCCGCAGGGACAGATCACGCGTCGTGACACCTTGATGTTTATCTCGTTCGATCAAGCGATAAATCCCGAAGCCGTTCTCCGAACGATCTCCGTTACCGGAGGCGGGCGGAAGATCACGACACGTCTCGCGACACAGGGTGAGATCGATAGTTCAACCGTTTCCTACGCCGCGAAGCAGGCTCAACCAGGACGTTGGCTCGCGTTTCGCGCGATCGGAGCTGACGGCTCGACGAATAACGCGCTTCCGGGCGACTCGGCGATAACCGTCAGTGTTAACGCCGGAACACCGTCCGCTGAAGGACCGTTGCGAACGGAGAAATCGCAGAGCTTCACATTCAACACATACGGACCTTTCAAGTACACGAACGCATATTGCGGTTGGCGTGAGAACAAGAACTGTACGCCTCTGCACGATTGGTATGTTGAGTTCAACAACCAGATCGACGCGTCGAAGTTCACAAAGGAACTGGTAAAGGTCACCCCACCGATCGAGGGCATGACCGTCTATCCGCAAGGAAACAACATTTACATCCGCGGTCTGAAGAAGGGGAAGACGAACTACACGATCACTGTCGATAGTTCGCTATTAGATCTTTATGGGCAAACGCTCGGGCAGCCGGCGACGGCCGTAATACGAGTAGGTTCAGCGGAACAGAATCTCTTTGCTCAAGGCGGAGCGATGGCGGTCCTCGATCCTTTCGGGAATCGTTCGTTCTCGATCTACTCGACAAATTTTTCATCCGCGCGTGTGAAGCTCTACGCCGTCAGTCCGACCGACTGGAATTCATACCTTCGATCCTATCGGCATCTCAATTATGACGATGGCAAGCAGGCCCCAATGCCGGGACGACTTGTTTCGGAGAAGGTCATCAATATCGAAAGCAAGGCGGATGAATTGGTCGAGACGCGTATCGACATTTCACCCGCGCTCGACGAGGGTTTTGGAAACGTCATAGTCCATGTCGAACCCGGGGAGCCGCCTTCCAAAGCGGTAACGGTCAGAGGTCGCAATTGGCGCGTGGCGTGCTGGCTGCAGGCGACAAACATCGGCCTGGACGCTTTTGTCGATAATCTCGAGCTTGTCGGTTTTGCGACGGATCTCCGATCCGGGAAAGCTCTCTCTGATGTTCAGCTCTCGCTTTTGCCGCATGCGGCGGTCGAGAGCAAGCAGGCAAATAACACGGAGAAGGGATGGATCGACTGGGCGTGGGACCTGGTCACGGGAGCAGGCGGACCGAACGCCGGGGATCTCGAGACTTTTGACGCCGACGGAACAGAGATCGAAAGCGAACCGGTCGCTGAAACGAATACTGACCTCACGGGCCCGAGCGGTGTTCTTCGTTTGAAACTTCCAGCGACCCGAGGGGAGCCGAACTTACTTGTCGCGCGTCGCGGAAAGGACGTCGCATTCTTACCCGAGAACTCAGATTACTACTGGCAGGACACCGGCAATTGGTATTCGAAGCCGGACACTAATTCGCTTCGTTGGTTCGTGTTCGACGATCGCAAGATGTATCGGCCGAAGGAAGAGGTTTCGGTCAAAGGTTATATCCGCTACGTTACCGGCGGAAAGCTCGGTGACGTGCAAGCACTCGGCGACTTGGCGCGGGGAGTGTCTTGGTCGGTCCGCGATGCACGTGACAACGAGATCGCAAAAGGCACGAGCAACTTGAACGCCTTCGGTGCTTTCGATTTGAAGTTCAAGCTCCCCGACAACGCAAATCTGGGTTATACGCGTATCGATTTCACCACCGACAGCAAGGTCGATGGCCGAAGCTACAGTCATCAATTTCAGATTCAAGAATTTCGTCGGCCTGAATTCGAAGTCGCGACGAAAGTCGAGAGCGCGGCTCCGCATTTTGTCGGTGGCAAAGCAGACTTGTCCGTCGAGGCGAAGTATTACTCCGGCGGTGGTCTCGCGAACGCAGAGACTAATTGGACGGTTACCGCAAACCCGACGAGTTACACACCGCCGAATCGCGACGACTTTATCTTTGGGACCTGGGTTCCTTGGTGGCGGATCTATGACTACGGCTACAGCGGCCGCGGAGGCTACGGCGGCCGGACAGAGTCTTTCAAGGGCGTGACCGATGCCGCTGGCCGTCACCTCCTGAAGATCGATTTCGAATCGGTAAATCCGCCGCGGCCTTACAACATAACTGCGTGGGCGGCAGTGCAAGACGTCAATCGTCAGACTTGGTCCAGCTCGTCAACATTGCTGGTGCATCCGTCAGATCTCTATGTCGGAGTCCGGACGCCGAGAACGTTTGTTCAAAAAGGCGAGAAGATCAATGTCGAATCGATCGTGTCCGATATCGACGGCAAGCTGGTCGCACGCCGGAATGTCGACATTAAGGCAGTCCTGAAAGACTGGCAGTTCGATAAAGGTTCGTGGAACGAAGTGACCGTCGACGAGCAGACTTGTTCTGTCGTCTCCGCAGATGCACCGGTGAAGTGTGACTTTGTTGCGAAGCAGGGTGGTCGATACACGATCACGGCGACCGTTATGGACGATCGGGAACGCTTCAACGAAACGGAGTTCACGGTCTGGGTCCCCGGAGGCAAACAGCCGCCTAAGCGGACCGTCGAACAGGAAGAGGTTCAGATCATCCCGTCAAAGAAGGATTACGCGCCCGGCGACGTCGCGGAGCTTCTCGTGATCGCGCCATTCACTCCCGCCGAGGGCGTGCTCACGCTGCGTCGCGACGGGATCGTTAAGGCCGAACGCTTTTCTATCAAGGACTCGTCGATGACGCTAAAGATCCCGATCGACCAGGCCTATCTCCCTAATATCTACGCACAAGTCGATCTCGTCGGTACGGCTAGTCGGCAGGACGACAAAGGCGAGGTCGATACCAAATTGGCGAAGCGGCCGTCCTTTGCAAGCGGAAATATCAATCTGTCGGTCTCGACGGCATCACGAAAGCTGACGGTGTCCGCGGAGCCGTTAGACAAAACGCTCGTGCCGGGTGGTGAGACGAATGTTGCTGTCGAGGTCAAAGACGACCGCGGTGAGCCGGTGGCCAATACCGAGGTCGCGGTGGTCGTCGTCGATGAAAGTGTACTCGCACTATCGGCCTATCGTATTCCGGATCCGGTCAGCATTTTCTATATGGCTCGCGGCACGGGCGTCATGGACTATCACTCGCGCAAAGATATCCTGCTCGGGAGACCGGAGGACGCGGTTGCTCCGCCGCCAGGTGTTGTCAGTGAAAGCGTGGAAATGAACTCCACGGTTTCGGCACGGCAGATCACGAGTTTGCCCATCAATGGGCGTGAAGCCCAAGGTTTCGTAAACGCCCCGAAGGCCGCTCGCTCGGGTATGCGGGACGACGCAGGAGGGAAAGATTCTCAGGCGGAGACACCGATCGGCGTGCGCCAGAACTTCAATGCACTGGCAGTATTTGCACCGTCGGTCAAAACCGATGCGAACGGTCGGGTGAAGGTCGATGTAAAGCTGCCCGACAATCTGACTCGATATCGGATAACTGCGGTAGCGGTCGATAGCGGAAAGCGGTTTGGAAGCGGCGAGTCGACCATCACCGCCAAGCAGCCGTTGATGGTTCGGCCGAGCGCTCCGCGGTTCATGAACTTTGGCGACAAGATCGATCTGCCGGTCGTCATTCAGAATCAGACCGACAAGGACATGGCCGTCGATGTGGCCGTTCGCGGAAGCAACGTCGTCCTCACGGGCGGAGTGTCGAGCGGTGCCGATATTACGACTGCGGGCAAGAAGATCCTGGTCAAAGCAAACGGCCGCGAGGAAGTTCGCTTTCCGGCGTCATCGGTGAAGGCGGGAACCGCGCGATTCCAGATCGTGGCGACGTCAGGAAAGCTTAGCGACGCGGCCGAGATCGAGTTGCCGGTCTGGACTCCGGCGACGACCGAAGCCTTCGCGACCTACGGCACGACCGACAAAGACGGAGCGATCCTTCAACCCGTCCAAACGCCCGGCGACGTATTTCCGCAGTTCGGCGGTCTCGAAGTTACGACTAGTTCAACCCAGTTGCAGGAACTGACCGACGCGTTCATCTATCTCGCGCACTATCCGTACGCATGTTCCGAACAGATCTCATCACGCATGCTCTCGATCGCGGCGATGAGAGATGTGATGACGGCGTTCAAGTCGAAGGACATGCCGTCGAAGGAGGAACTCGAGGCACAGTTCGCAAGCGACATGAAGATCCTGCAGTCGCGTCAGCGCGACGACGGAAGTTTTGGTCTTTGGAAACGAGAGCGCGACCGGTACGAGTATCCGTTCCTGACTGTCCACGTGGCTCATGCCCTCGCTCTTGCGAAGACGAAGGGCTTCAAAGTGCCCGACGGAATGCTCGAGAAAACGAAGCCGTACTTGAGCAATATCGAACGACACTTCGACGACGAATGGTACAAGCGTTCACCGCAAGTACGTTGGACCATCTCGGCGTACGCTTTGTACATCCGCAATCTGATGGGTGACAAGGACGCTGGGAAGGCGAAGAAGCTTTTGGCTGAAGTGACTATCGAGAAGATGCCGTTCGAGGCGCTCGGTTGGATACTTTCAGTTCTCGCTGATGACGCGGGGTCAAAGACCGAGGTCGAAGCGATCGTCCGCTTCTTGATGAATCGAACGACCGAGACGGCGGCCGCCGCGAACTTCATAACCGATTATGGCGACGGTCAGTGGTTGATCATGTATTCGAATCGTCGGGCCGACGGCGTACTGTTGGAAGCACTGATCAAAGTAAACAATGGAGGCCGCGGTTCGACTGGTGGAACTGAGTCGCTCGCCGTTCAGTCGGGCGATCTCATTCCCAAACTCGTCCGCGGGTTGCTCGACCATCGAAAGAAAGGGGCCTGGTCGACTACGCAGGAGAATGTCTTTATCCTGCTTGCTCTCGACAAGTACTTCAACGCGTTTGAAAAGGTGACGCCAGATTTTGTCACGCGTGTCTGGCTTGGAAGCACGTATGCCGGCGAGGAGAAGTTCAAGGGACGCTCGATCGATTCAAACGTCCTGAATATCCCGATGTCGTATCTGACCGAACAAGGCGGGACGTCGAATCTCCTGATCGATCGACAAGGAGAAGGACGGCTCTATTATCGGATCGGTATGAAGTACGCACCAAAGAATCTGAAACTCGATCCGGCGGATTACGGTTTTACGATCCTACGGAAGTACGAACCGGTCGACAATGCCGACGACGTCAAGCAGAACGCTGATGGCTCGTGGACGATCAAGTCGGGGGCGCGGGTACGAGTGAGGTTGACGATGGTCGCGCAAGCGCGTCGTTATCACGTCGCTCTCGTCGACAATCTCCCGGCGGGTCTTGAGATCTTGAATCCAGGTCTGGCCGTCACCGAGTCAATTCCCATGGACACAGGTGGTACGGGTGTCGTCACCTATGGCAGCCCGTCGATGGGACGAGGCTGGTATTACTGGCGGCAGTACTGGTTCGAACATCAGAACATGCGCGACGAGCGCGCCGAGGCGTTCAGCTCGCTGCTCTGGGAAGGCGTGTACAACTACAGCTACGTCGCGCGTGCGACAACGCCGGGACAGTTTATCGTTCCGCCTGCGAAAGCCGAAGAGATGTATCACCCGGAGACCTTTGGTCGAACGGGGACGGATTTTGTGAAGGTGGAGTAGACCAATCGATCGTCAGAACGCTTGAAAGCTCGCGTAGCGAGCGAAAGCACGTAGCCCCCAGCCTTAGCTGGGGGGGGGGTAGGGCGAGGATATAGACGAGCTCGCGTAGGCGAGCGAAAGATTTAACACGCCAAGATCAGTCGCCGTCTACGACGGCTCGGCCTGGTTGCGACGACTACCCCGGGCCCTGTGGCCCGGGGCTATATGCTGTCACTCGCTACGCGAGTTGGAGTTTGAAACCTAGGAGATGTTTCGACGAGGCTGGCAAGGAAATTCGTTTGTCGAGGTGTGGTAACATCCAACCCCATGAAATTTCTCGCGATCGCAATACTGATTCTCGCAACATCGCTCACTTCGTTCTCACAAGACTACGCACAACAGATCTACGAGACCGAACGCGCTTTTGAGCGCGAGGTGGCGGAGAAGGGAATCAGAGAGGCGTTCATCAAATACCTTTCGCCGGTGGGTGTTATGTTTCGACCCGAACCGGTCGTCGGACGAGCATGGTGGTCGTCGCGGCCCAAGTCGCCCGCGGCGTTGACGTGGAACCCGATCCGGATCGTCGTCTCCGAAAACGGTGCTCTCGCGTACAGCGTCGGTAACTCGATCTATAAACCGAAGGGTCCGACCGACACCGACGAATTCTACGGTCACTATCTTTCCATCTGGAATCGTCAGGCGGACGGACAGTATCTGGCGGCGCTCGATGTCGGGATCAATCATCCTAAGCAATCGCCAGTTGAGGCCAACTGGAAACCGGGGACGGATCCTTCGCCGAATAAGAACGAGAAACACCTTGTCGCTAGCGAATCCTCGATAGGCTTTTATCGGATGGCTGAAGAGCGTGGGCTTTCGAAGGCGTATAAAGCGTACGCGGCCGATGACATCTTTCTGATGCGCGACGAAAATCTGCCGGTCGCTGGACGCGATGCGGCGGCGAAGTTCACCGGCGATCAAAAGCTCGCGATCAAATTTGCGAAGCGACGATCATTCGTCGAGGCCGGCGACCTGGCTTGGGTTCACAGTCAGTATTCGCTTCGCGACAAAGATGGAACGGAGAAGGAAAGCGGGAACTATGTTCAGGTCTGGACGCTTCGTAACGGCAAATGGCTGATCGCCGCGGATGTTTTTATCGCTATCCCGCCGCCGAAATCCTAATCCTTTAACACTCGAAACGTGTAGGTGAGCACACGCTTGGTGGGTTTCGATCGCGAAGTGAAGATCGAACTTTTTGCGGACTCCGTTGCAGCGGCGACTAGGATCGGATGTCCGGAGATAGTCTCGACCTCATCGATCTCGCCTTCCGTGTTGATCACGACTCGAAGTTTAACGACGCGATTCTTGAACACTGTCTTCTCGATCTCTTCCGACGTCTTGTCAGACAGCGATGAGATATCAACGTCAGGCTCTTCGAAATGCTCGAGATCGTTCGGACCATCCCACGACATGCGCGGTTGATAGTTAACGCTCGGCAGCGGCTTGTCAGAAGTGTTAGCGTTCGCGGTCCATGACCAGGATGACGGAGTTCCGCTGGTGTAAGGCGTGCTATATGGTGTCGCGTAAACCTTGACCTGCGATGGAGCAGGACGCCTGGCAATGGCGAATGCGATCAACACGACGGGTATCACTAACACCAGAGCGGCGATGATCCCGATCCTCGCGAAGGAGGGTAACTCAGACTCGACATGAAGGTCCGGAGGTTCGACAGGCTCGACGGGGACGAAGGGCTTCGGCTTCCTTTCCAACTCCGGTAGCATGATGCGGGCACTGCAGTATTCACAGTCGATGATCGTCGAACGCTCCGAAACGTTCTCCAATGTCGCTCCGCATTGTGGACATGTGATCGCTATCATTCGTGGTCTGGGCGGTCAAAAATCAAAACCGCATGTGAAGACGGTCGCCGTTTATCGTCCTTGCTAAATTATTAGCAAAGCCGCAAAATTCCAAGTCGTGACCGCCCATTTTCCGAAAGTTATAGAACTTCTAAAACTTGAAGCGTCAGCCATTCAGCTCGCAGCAGAAAGGCTGGACGAAGCAAGCGTTGCGCGTGCGATCGACCTCATCTCTGACTGTGAAGGAAAAGTCGTTGTCCTGGGTGTCGGCAAGTCAGGCGTGATCGCGCAAAAGATCGCCCAGACGCTCACCAGTACTGGAACCGTTTCGGTCTTCGTGCATCCATCCGACGCGCTTCATGGAAGTCTCGGGATGATCACAAAAGGCGATGTGGTGATCGCGTTGAGCAACTCGGGCGAGACCGACGAGATTATCGCGTTGCTTCCGGCGCTGATTGACCGTGAAGTCTCTCTAATCTCGATCGTCGGCAATACTGACTCGACGCTCGCGCGAAAATCTGAAGTCGTGCTCGACGCGTCGGTCGACAAAGAAGCTTGTCCACTCAATCTCGCCCCGACAACATCGACGACCGTAGCGCTCGCGATCGGTGATGCGATCGCGATGACGATCATGGAATGTCGAGGTCTGACGGCCGAGGATTTCGCTGCAAACCATCCGGCCGGTCGTTTGGGAAAACGTCTGACGATGCGCGTCCGAGATCTCATGCACGAGAGTCCGAACATCGAGCCTGGCGCCGGTTGGATCGAAGTTGTTAAGGCGATATCGAAATACGCGCTCGGTGCCGTGAATGTGGTCGACGGCGGCGGACGACTTGTCGGTATCGTTACCGACGGCGATCTGCGAAGGACGATCGAACGGACTGCCGCCGACGAACTCGGAATGCTGACGGCCGAGCAGATGATGACATCCCAACCGATCGACGCTTCGCCGGATATGCTTGCGTTCGACGCGCTTCAGTTGATGGAGAATCGTTCGTCGCAGATCTCCGTCCTTCCGGTCGTCGATGGCGATTCAAAATGCGTCGGGCTTTTGCGTCTGCACGATATTGTCCGCAGCGGTCTCTAGCGGCAAACAAATCTCTCCTAAGTCTCATCCGAAAGTGGTGGAAATATGAAGTTCAAATACATTCCGCTTGTCGCGATCCTCCTTCTCTCCGGGTCGGTCACTCCTGCACAGAAGACAGAGATAACGATCAGTTTCAGCGAACAGTTTTTCGACGCGTTGCTTGACGCCGTCTTCCAGTACGCTGAACCGCCGGAGTTCTCGCTTGCGTCTAGCGGTAGTAAAGAGTCCCCGTCGTCAGTTTCTTTTGTCGATGCATCTCTAACGACGAATGCTCCGTGCAATGAGTCGGTAAAACTCCTCCGGGAGAATGCGGGAACGCGAACGTCGGTTAAGTTTCGGGAAGGGAAGATCATCGCGCCGCTGGCGTTCACCGGAAAATACAGTCCGCCGTTGATCGGTTGTGTCGGATTCACCGGAACGGCTGAGAGCGTGATCACTCTGGAATTTGATCAGGCGAATCAACGCTTGATCGCACGTGCGAAAGTTCGCGATGTTTCTCTTAACGGTACGGGCGGCATCGGCGGGAGTCTCGTGGCGAAGATGGTCCAAGGCACGATCGACAAGAAGATCAATCCGATCGAGATCATACGCACCGACAAGGTCACGTTTGTTTTACCGGTGCAGAACTCCGGACAAGTTCGCATGAAGGCGAACGGTTTTACTTCCGACCTCGCTAACGGGCTGCTCAATGTTCATGTTCTTTACGAGTTTCAGAAGGCAAATTAAACTCTCCTCCTTCGTCAATTACGCCTTTTTAAGGACGCTTCTGCACGAATACGTGTGACGCGAGAACCGCCTCAACTCTCGGAAAACAACAAATAATTGAGCTTTCGCACGTGGAACGATGATTGCTGACTGAGTGCGGAACCGGGTTTGTCCGGTATTGAAAGTTTCGAAAAGGGGAGTCAGCAATGAGAGTAACTTACATCAAGCAATTGGGTATCGCGTCGGCAATGGCCGGTGCCCTGTTGTTCGGCCTCACCATTGATGCGAGCGCACAACGTAACCGGGGAAAGGTGCGAGACGAGCAGCAGCAGAAGCAGGAGCAACAACAGACAAAACAGGATCAGGAGAACGCTCGTGCCGCCCAGGCACAGCAGCGTAACGCTGAACGTGATGCTCAACGTGACGCACAGAGAGCGGCACAACAGCAGCGAGTTGACGCTCAGCAGCAACAGCGCCGTCAGGCGCAAGAGCAGCAGCAACAGCAGGTCCGGCAACAGCAGGATTCGCGACGTGCTCAACAGCAGCAGCAACAACAGGTCTGGGCCCAGCAACAACAGCGTCGTCAGGCTCAGGATCAGCAGCAGCAGGTTCTAAGACAGCAGCAGGACGATCGACGCCGACAGATCCAGGCGCAGCAGGCAGAACAACGTCGTCAGGCCCAGGAACAGCAGCAGGTAGTACGACAGCAGAACCAGCGAAGTCGTGTTCAGGATCAGCGGCAGGTTGATCAGCAGCAGGTCTGGGGACAGCAGGATCAGCGACGACGTCAGCAGGTACAGATCAACCAACAGGAAGAATTGCGACGTCAGCAGGAGCTGCAGCGACAACAGCAGCAACAGGTTTGGCAGCAGCAGAACCGTCGCCAGGGCGATCAGAACTGGGGCGGAACGCGAGACGGACGCTACCAAACATACAACCGCGTCCAGCAGCAGCAGCTACAGCAGCAGCGTTGGCAGCAGTACAACAACCGCTGGAGTAACTGGCAGCAGATCCAACTTCAGCGACAGCGCGAACTCGAGCGTGAACGTCGACGTTCGTACCTGCGATATCAGCAGCGATACTGGGATCGGATCCGTGCCGACCAGCTTCGTCTGCAACAGGCGCGTTACTACGACAACCTGATCAACGACTATCGTTACACTCGCGGTGGTAACTACTACTACACGAGCTCGTACGGTGCGCAGATGCTTCAGAACGCGATCCAGCGTGGGTACGAGGAAGGCTACTACGCAGGACAAGCGGACCGTAACGACGGTTGGCAGTTCGACTATCAGGATTCCTACGGCTATCAGGACGCGACGTTTGGATACGACTCGTACTATGTCGGAATGGACGAGTATAGCTACTACTTCCGCGAAGGGTTCCAACGCGGTTACAACGACGGCTATTACGGCCAGGGTCAGTATGGTTCGTACAGCAACGGCAAGTACGAGATCCTCGGAGCTATCCTCCAGACGATCTTTAGCTTTGCTCGATTCTAAGAAGCAGTTCTAATTCACAAGCTCGGCCTCGTTCGGTCAATCTGAACGAGGCCTTTTTTGCGCTTGAAAACTTTGTTGCAAGGAATCGACGACCGATACGTCTTCACCCGCAACAGCGGTTGCGGCGCCTCTCTACAGGAACGCTCGACCAGTGTTAGTCAATAAAGAAAAGGAGTGCAGAAATGAAACAGGCTTTACTCTTCGCGATCCTCGCGTTGCCGCTATTGGTCGGCAACGCGGTCTCTCAGTCGACAGTCAGCTTCGACGTTGAAGTCACGACAACAGAAGGTCCCCACGCTTCGCTGTTTCCGGCAGGCGAGAGGTTACTTATTACCTATTCACTCGATCCCGCGGCAGTCGACTCCAACCCGGATCTTGCACGCGGTATTTACAACAATGCCGTCCTTTCGGTGTCAGTGTCGTTCCCGGGTCTCTCGATCTCGGCGAATACCGGCTCAGCCGGACTCGCCCAGACCTTTAACGACGTGGGTACTTGCAAGATCTCGGATCAGGTCTTCATTCATGGCGGACCGATCATTTCGGCGACACCTCTCGGCGGGGAAAACGTCGATTCGGTCGAGGTCGATTTTCTAAGTGACTTTCTCGACACTCCGGGCAGACCCTTCATGCTTTCGAATGATGCACTGCCGTTATCCACTCTCAACTTCAAAGAGGCGTTCGTCCTCTTTCGTACGGCAAACGGAAATACGTACGTTCATTTTCAACATCATCCGAGTGCTCGAGTAACGACACTTAGTTTCGATATCGACAGGCTTCAGGCGGTGGGTATATTGAACGCGTCTCAGGCGGACCGGTTGAGAAGCGAACTATCGGCCGCGCGCAGCAGTTTCGAGCGCGGGAATAACCGCCAGGGTGCAGAGAACCTCAAGGACTTCATCGATAGAGTCAACGACCTGATCGATGAGGGCGTGTTATCGCCCGGTGCCGGACAGCGATTGATCGACACCGCACGCGAGATTCGACGTCAGGTCGGATTCTGATTACGGGACCAAAATGTGCCGGTCAAAGGCCCTGCTCCCGAAAAGGCGCGGGGCCTTTTTGTGCATCGGGCAGTATCTTTACTATTCTTTAGCGGATGCCTCGACCTCTTGTTGCAATTATCGGCCGACCGAATGTCGGCAAATCGACGCTGTTCAATCGCCTGACCGGAACGCGTAAGTCTATCGTCGGCGACGAACCCGGTATTACGCGCGACCGGATCTACGGCGACGTCGAATGGAAAGCAAAACAGTTCGAGCTGGTCGATACCGGTGGAATCGTCCCGGACGACGAGGCGATCATTCCGGCGAATATTTTCAAACAGGCCGGCTTCGCGATCGATAGCGCACAGGCGATCGTCTGGGTCGTCGATGCACGGGCAGGCGTGACGCCGCTGGATGAAGAGATCTCGGTTTATCTTCGGAACATCGGCAAGCCCGTTTTTATAGCGGCTAACAAAGCTGAAACCAGAAAG
>DATEOJ010000014.1:0-12719 GCA_035274235.1 Pyrinomonadaceae bacterium | reverse complement strand
AAACCGGCAGGGGCAGCGATCGAAGCTCGATATAAGCGGGACTACGAACACCCGGTTGATCAAGCCTCGCTCGAACGCATCTTGTCCGACGCCGGTATCGACTTCTCGAAGCTGGTCGATCCGTGGGGGCAAAACTACAAGCCTTACTTCTCTACACGCCGATTGGAAAATACGGTCTCGTTCACATCTCTGGGACCGGATAAGAAGTTGGGCACGACCGACGACTTTACGATCGGGTCGTACAGCTTCAACTATTTCACAAAGACCGGTAAAGCGATTGATAAGGCAGCTCTCGATATTCACGCGCGGACCGACGGTTACATACGCGATCTCGATACGCTTTCCGCCGAGTTGGCAAAACTTGGTTTCGATCGATCTTATCTGAAGGACCGCTGGGGCCATGACTATCGGATCACGTTCGAAGTCTCCGGACGCCACTTCGTGATACGCGTCTACTCGTTCGGGCCGAATGGAACTTTCGACGGTGAGACCTACAACATCGACGACTTCGAAGTTTGGAAGACATACACAGATTATTTCGCCGGCACCGAGCGTGAGATCAATCGGGTGCTAAGCGAAGAGGTAAACACGAAGAAGGAACCGTTCCCGAGAACCGAGCAGGGGTTTACGGAAATGCTTCGACGCGGCGGCCTGGATGTCGCGTCGATCAAGGACGGATACGGACGCCCGGTCTATGTCGTGGGAAATATCGAAACTCAGTACACCGACAAGACGAAGATCGAAAAAGGCACCACGACCGTTACACCGACGACCCAGGAAATGATGATGTTCCGCATACGCGGTAACGGTGCTGACCCGGGAATGGTGAGCGACGATCCCGACTTGGCGATCTTCTCAGGTGCGATCACCGAAGCCCATCGCGGTACCGGGTTCGCAAAAGCTGAAGTGAAGACGGTGGTATATTCCGGAGCGAAAGGTGCGATCTCCGGTGTCATCACCGATCCAAACGGTGCGGTTATACCGAACGCCACGGTTAGTGCGATCGATGAATCGGATGAGACAAAAATCTTCACGACTACATCAGACGCGGACGGAAATTATCTGCTGGCGAATCTTCCGTCCGGCAGATACAGGGTTCGCGTCGACTCAGTCTCCGGCTTCAACGCGTACCAGCAGGCGAATGTTCAAGTACGGTCGCAGTCAATGGTCGAACTTAATGTGATGCTTGCCGTGGCCGGAACCTCGGCGGTGGTTGACGTGACGGCGGCTGCTTCAGAGGTCCAAACGTCGAATGCTAGTGCTATGAAGATCACGACCAAGACGGAAACAAGGTTCAACGTCCAACTCCCGACTAAGGAGGAAACATCGACTCCTCGGCTACGCGAATATTTTCCGGAAAGCCTCGTATGGCAGCCCGAGTTGCTGACGGATAAAAAGGGTAAGGCTGAACTCAGTTTCAAAATGGCCGATAACATCACGACCTGGAAAATGTTCGCGATCGCGACGAACAAGAAAGGCAAGGTCGGTGTTGTCGAGAAAGAGATCGTCGCGTTTCAATCGTTCTTCGCCGATCTCGATCCGCCGAAATTTTTGACGGAGGGTGACGAGATCCACCTGCCGACCCAAGTTAGAAATTACACCGAGAAACAACAGAAGGTCGACGTCACCATGGACAAGGCCGCCTGGTTCTCATTCCTCGGAGAGAACAAACAACAGATCGATGTCGCAAATGGCAAGAGCCAGAACGCGGTATTTGGATTTAAAGCTCTCTCGCCGGTGAAGGCCGGCAAGCAGCGAGTGACTGCGATCGGACAGTCCGACTCTGACGCGATCGAGAAACCGGTGACCGTTCGTCCGAACGGTGAAGAGATAGTCCGGACCGAGTCGAAGGTTTTCGAGTCGTCCGAGCGATTCGATATCAACTTCCCCTCGAACGCGCTCGCGAACACGCAGCGGGCTGAGCTGAAGATCTATCCGAATCTTTTCTCGCACGTTTCGGAATCGGTCGAGGGAATGCTACAGCGGCCTTACGGTTGTGGTGAACAGACGATCTCGTCGACGTATCCGAACGTGATGATCCTGAAGTTCATCAAGTCGAATCCCGGACTGCGCGAAAAGGCGGAGAAGTTCTTGCAGAAAGGATACGAGCGCCTGATCGGTTATCAGGTCGCGGATGGCGGTTTCACATACTGGGGCGGTCGCGATTCGTCGGACGTTGCGCTCACGGCCTACGCGCTCAGATTCTTGAATGACGCGAAGGAGTTTATCGAAGTTGATAACGATGTGATCCGCCGCGCCGAGAACTGGTTGATCTCTCAACAGCGTGCGGACGGAAGCTGGACGAAGAAATACGGTTGGGAACCGGCAGACGATCCGACGCGGACGAAATTGATCACGACATATGTCGCTCGCTCGTTGGCGATGTCGGGCAAACCCCAGTCGACGAATGGGTCGAAGTCTACGACAACGAGTCAGGCGCTCTTGAAGGCACTCACCTATCTCAAAACCCGAAATACTGAGATCGATGAGCCATACGCACTCGCACTTTTCGGTCTCGCATCACTGGATGCGGGTGACGCGGAAACGGCAAAACGGATCGCGACTCACCTCGAGAAGACGGCGATCGCCGAAGGCAGCGGTGTTTACTGGAAGCTCGAGACCAACACGCCATTCTACGGTTGGGGCACGGCGGGCCGCGTCGAGACGACGGCGCTTGTGCTGCAGTTGCTGACGCGTGTCGCAAAACTGGAATCACGGTCCGCAGGGGATGTCGCGTCGAAGGGGCTTCTGTTCCTACTAAAGAAGAAGGACCGTTATGGTGTTTGGTATTCAACGCAGACGACGATCAACGTACTCGACGCGTTTCTCGCGACTCTCGCCGGCACTGAAGCAGGGCAATCCCAGTCGCTGCAGGTTGCGATCAACGGCGTAGCGCTGCCCGAGATCGCGATCGCACCCGATAAGATCGACCCGGTCACGATCGACTTGCGGGATAAGTTGACGACGTCGTCAAACGCGATCGAGGTACGCGGACCCGCGAACTCGACACTGATGGCGCAGACGGTCGCTACACACTATATCGACTGGCGCGATTCGCAGAGTAGTAACACCGACGTCGGCACGTCTCGTGCTCTCCGTCTGGATTACAAATGCGATAAAGGAAATGCCGCGATCATGGAAGAAGTCTCGTGTTCGGTCGAAGCGGAGCGAATCGGTTTCAAAGGCTACGGTATGCTGCTCGCCGAGATCGGCACGCCTCCGGGAGCCGAGGTGAGCCGCGAGTCGCTCGAAGCGGCACTCGAAGGCGATTGGAGTTTGAGTCGTTACGATGTGCTTCCGGATCGCGTCGTGTTCTACATGTGGTCAAAGCCGGGCGGGACTAAGTTCAATTTCAAATTCAAACCGCGATACGGTATCAACGCACAGACCCCGGCATCGATCGTGTACGACTACTACAACCCCGAAGCCCACGCGACGGTGACGCCGTTGAGGTTTAGTGTGAAGTAGGGGTTAGTTCGAGGAGGCCTCGGCTTGCCGCCATGATGAGCGGAACTCTCGCTTAATGCCGGTTGAAGCCTGGGCAAAACACGAATCTCCCGGCCGCGTAGCGGACAGATGCTTTTAGCCGTGGGTGGAGCGCTTCGCGGAGCCCACGGTACACCGTCAGCAGCAAGACATTGCCGCGTCAGCGGCAAGTGCACTAGTCGAAAACGTAACGTTCATCGTAATCGACTTCATGCAGCTTGAGCAGCTCTAGATATTCCTCCTCGAACGTCTGACGCTTGTGATGTTCTCGCTGGTTCTTGATGTACTCGATCACGGCGGGCACATTCGACTTGCTTACTGAGAAAATCCCATAGCCGTCTTGCCATCCAAACTTGCTTACGAGTGGAAGCTTCTCGTGAATCCATTTTGACGACTCACTCTTGAGCCACATCGGGATATCACACGGCCTGATGACCGGCTTCGCCATCATGAGACCATGAATGTGGTTTTCGATCCCACCGATCTGTAGGCTCTTCAGATTGTATGTTCGCGCGATCCCGCCGATGTAAGCCCAGACTCGCTCTTCGATTTCCCGGTGAATAAAGTTGGCTCGTGATTTAGTACTGAAGACGACGTGATAGAAGAGTTGGGAGAATGAATTGGCCGTGATTCGCGGAGATTGTATTTCAACGGCGGGAGCGTAGTCATGAATTGTTCTTAATTAATTTGAACTCCTCAAAAGGCCGAGAGGCCGCGTAGTGCACTTGCCGCTGACGCGGCAACGTCCTTTGGTGGCCGCATACCGTGGGCTCCGCGAAACGCTCCACCCACGGCTAAAAGCATCTGTCCGCTACGCGGCCGTCGTATAAGTCCTATTGGTCCTATTAGTCCTATTAGTCCTATCAGTCCTATAGGTCGTATCAGTCCGATTAGTCGTATTGGTCCCCCCCTCAAACCGGAAGGATCGTCTTCAACTCCCAATCGATATCCGCGAACTGATCGTCGCGTTTGATCAGCAGCCAATTCTTTCCGCCCGCGCTCTTCGGGCCCGACATCCGTACGAGAATAAATTCCCCGCGGACCTTCTTGCCGAGAAAACTAAACTCGATCCGGCCCTCGTCATACTGAAGCTGCGGATCGACCAGCGTCTCGTACTTTCCGCTGTCCCAGATGCGAACTTCGCCGGCGCCGTAGGTCCCTTCTTCGAGCGTCCCCTCGAACTTGAAGTAATTAAGACTGTGGTCGGGTACCGCGACGGCGAGCCGCTTGTCGTCGGGATCCATCGACGGGCCTTTCGGAACCGCCCACGACTTCCCGGTCCCGCCGATCTCCAAACGCAGATCGAAATGCAGACGCGTCGCGTGATGCTCGTGGATCACAAATCGTTTTCGAATTGGTTTTTGTTTTGTTAATGCATTGCGAGGAACTTTGAGAATTCGCATGTGAGGTACCGCCTTGTTCTTTAGGTATCTTCTTCTCCATTGTCACCGCCGAGTGCCGCATACTTCTTTTCGTCTTCCGCGGCCTTACTTCCCTTTCCGATCCTCCGGTAAACGAGCGCTCGCCAATAATAGCAATCCGCCTCCTTTGGATTGAGCTTTATCGCGCGGGTCAGGTCGCGTAAGGCTTCGGCATCGCGGTTCGTCGTGTAGTACGTACTGCCCCGATTGAGATGCGCAATAACGTCGCGTGGTGACAGCTTGATTGCCGCGCTGTAGTCGTTGATCGCAAGATCGTACGAACCCAACTCGAAATGCATATTGCCGCGATTAATGTACGCGTCGGCATCGTCCGACTTGATCCGGATCGCAGCACTGTAGTCCTTGAGCGCCTCCTCGTATTTCCCGGCGTTGTCCGCGACCAGCCCGCGATTGAAGAACGCCTCCGAGTAATCGGGTTTTAATTCGATCGCTTTCGAATAGTCCGCGATCGCGAGCTGTGTGTCACCGAGTTCGTCATATTGCCAACCGCGGTTGTAGAAGGCTTCGGCGTTCGTCGCATCCAGACCGATCGCCGCTGAAAAGTCATCGATCGCGCCTTTTGCATCCCCCAACTCGCTTCGAGCAAAAGCGCGATTATGAAATGCCTCGGGGTCTTTCGGTTCGATCTCTATGGCACGGTCGAAGTCTTTTATCGCAAGGTTATATTGCTTGAGCTGAACGTGGTTCCATCCGCGATTGAAGTAACCGGCCGCATCAGTGGGCTCGAGTTCGACGTAGCGCGAATATGTTTTGATCGCGTCCTCGCGACGCCCAACTTCGCCGTACGCATACGCGAGCCTGAAGATCGAGTCGGCATCACCCGCCTTTTTGTATGCGTTGATCTGACAACGATAGTCAGCATCGGCACACCGCTTCTGGGCGAACACGACGGGGCATAGCAGCAAGACAAGGAGGAGCGCCTTCATGCGAGGATTCTATCAGAGGCTGCAAGAGCGACACTGCAGTCGGCGTTTAAGGAGGGAGGTCGTGTTATCACCCTGAGGGGGGCTTAGCCCGAATGATGAGCGGAAAGGCTACGCCTTTCCGACCGCTTTCCTAAACCAGGGCGGCTAGGCCGCCCTACTTGAGGCGAAGCCTCAACAAAGATTTGTTGATTCAGTCGGAAGGGCAAGCCCTTCCGCTCATCATGGCGAAGAAGCCGCGGAAGTCACGCACCGCGCGTTATGAGATTCTGCCAACAATCCATTTTTTCCGGATGACGCTATAATGCCTCTCATGCTTAATACATCCACCAAGCTATTTATCCTCATCGTCGGACTTTTTCTGGCCGCGTCGTGTTCGAGCGGCGACGCACAGAATGCCAATTCAAATGCCCTCGTGCACGTTAACCCGATGGCGACACCGTCGTCTGACTTCACTAGCGAAGACATCACGAAACTAAAATGGATCGAAGGAACGTGGCGCGGTATGGATGGTGACAAACCTTTCTACGAGCGCTACAAGATCGTCGAGAGCACGATGATCGTCGAGACGTTGAACGAAGACGGAACGGTCGATGGTGATCCGGGACGTTTTGAATTGAAACGCGGAGAGTTTGGACAAGGTGAAGGCGATAAGCGTTCGGCCGCGAGCGAAATTTCCGACACCTTCGTCCAGTTTGTGCCGGCGAAGATCGGATCCGGACTAAACAGTTTTCGATTCACGAAGGAATCGGATGGAACCTGGACCGCTTTGCTCGAGTGGCCAGCATCAACAACCAAACCAGCGGGCAGCAAACGCTACCGAATGCAGCCGTGGAAACCACCAACGAATTAATATGCTTTACATGGTGATCGAACGATTTCACGAAGGCGCCGGACCGGAGGTCTACAAACGTCTAAACGAAAAGGGACGCATGATGCCGGAAGGAATGAAGTACCTCGGCAGTTGGATCGAACCCGATTTCAGCCGCTGCTTCCAGATCATGGAGTGGGACGATCCCGCCCACTACACGGAATGGACTTCGAACTGGACGGACCTCGTCGACTTCGAAGCGATACCGGTCATAAACTCGACCGACGCTCACTCGGTCATGAAACTGCAAGCATCGGGCTAAGGGTTCAAAAGAGCTATCTCCAGTTTCCGATCAACACGAACGGAGACCAGAAGTATGGGTGCGAGAACGGAGCGTTCGGGTCGCATTTGAATTCGTCCTGCTTGGTACCGCCGGACGCAAATGATTCCGAGCGACAACCGTTCGACGTCCCCGACGACTTTAGCTTGCCGTCGATCATTTCCTTTTGCGCGAGACGGATAGCCTCGGCTTTGTTCATCGTCGGATTCGCTTTCTTGATCCGATAAAACTCAGCCATGAAGAGAGCGGTGCTCTCGTCGGCGACTTTCCAAAGCGTCGCCAGCACCGCCTTCGCACCTTTTTTCTGCGCAAGCATTCCAAGACTCTCGACCTCGCGTCCGGTCGCGTCACCTGCCGAAACCGCGGTCTGACACGCAGACAGCGTAAGCAACTCTACATCTTTGAAATCCAACGCTTCATCGCGTGCGATGTCGAACAACGACAGACGCGAACCGTCGCCAAGTAACAACGCCGAATCCTGATCGCTCGCACCGAGGCTAAAATGCGTCGCGAGATGAAGAACGTTGAACGGACGCCCGTCGGCGGTTTGCTGCGGCACGGTGTTGCGGAACGAGTCGAGATTGAATTGCTCGTCGAGCATTCGCGTTCCGTTCAGAACACCCGAGCCCGCCTGCGGTTCGCGAACGATCGAACCGATCTCCGATGGGACGGAAGGTAGCGCGCTAAAACCCGCGTGTTCCTTCGAAACGCCCGCACCGATCGCACGCCATTCATCCGTCGTCGGTTTGGCAAAAAGATTTGTCTGACGACCGAGCGTGACGACGACGTTTTGATAGCTGTCGGCGAGGTACGTCTTCCCGTCGGGCGAAAGGGCGGCCATTGGAATATAACGAAGCGATCCATCTAGGGACCACAGGATCGTCTTCGCACCGGCTCCGCGAAGGTCGCCTTCAAGAGGTTTGACGAAGAGATCGTACAACTCTTTTCCAAGCTTCCGCGGATCGGTCCTCGGGTTTTGCAGTGCTCGCTGAAACTCAAAGATCTTTCGGTTAACCTCGGCGCCGGTGAGCTTGACGGACGAGTAGTCGACTTTGCGATCGACCATCGCTCGCCCGGTCGTCACGATCGCGCGGTATCGATCGGGGAGAAGATACGTCGATACAAGGACGACGTCGGTTCCGACCCGTCGGAGATCGGCCTTGAGCGTCTCGATACTCTGCGGCGTGACGACCGTTCCGTCCTCGACCTTCTTACTAAATTCCGACGCGAGCTTTGTAAAGAAAGTCTTCAGACCTTCTCCCGCCGACTCGACTTGGGCCTTCACTCGCAGATACTCTGCTTCCTCGGCTTCGTTCAGTTTGCCACCGCTTCGATTTTTCTTCTCCTGCAGATTTTGAAATTGCACTCCGAGCGCCGTAAGGTTAGCCGACACGCGTGAGTATTCCTCGAGAGCTTTTCGCTCGGTGTCGCTCAAAGCGAGCGACGCGGTTTCGCCGGCTTCGTTTGAATCGCGTCGTACAAACTCGTAATACTCCTCCGCCTTTAGCAGGTCGAGCACCTGCTGTGCTTCTGCGAGCCGGCCCTCGTCGATAAGGATGTTCGCGAGCTGCCGATACGTTTTTTCGTTCGACTCAAGGTAACTCTTCCGATCGGATTTGTTGGCTGACTTATTTGCCGCTCTGACGGTCTGATAGACATTCACCGCCTGCTTTCCGTAAAGCACCGCGAGTCGCGGCTGTTTGAGCTGCGTCCAAAGCGTCATCATGTTACCGAGTGCTTGTGCCTCGACGCCGCTGTAACGAATCTCGCGTGCAAGGACGACAGCTTTTTGCAGATTGTCGATCGCCTTGTCGTAGTTACCCGAGTCGCGATAGAGCTCGCCATAACTATCGTAAAGGAACGACTCCGGTCGACGATCGCCGGCCTTTTGATACAGCGGCAAGGCACGGTTATAACTCGCGAGCGCTTTGGCGTAATCCTTTTGCTTGTAATACACCAGGCCGAGGTTGTGAACGCTGTAGCCTTCTTCTAACTCGTAACCGTTTGCCTGCATCAACACGATCGCCTTCTCGAAGTAAGGCCTCGCGGTCGTCAGGTTCTCCAGCTTGAGATATGAGTAGCCGATGTTGGTGAGACAGATGCTCTCCGTATACTGACTCCCGATCTTCCGCGCGAGGTCAAGAGCTTTGTTGTTCAACTCGATCGCTTTTTGTTCCTGACCAAGGGCCGAATAAGAATTCGACAGATCGATATACGCGGTCGCCTTTAGCGCCGGATCGTCCCGTTGCTCGGCATATTTCAATTCAAACTGTGCGTAACGGATCGCTTCGCCGTAGTTGCTAAGAAAGTAGTTGTGGCTGTAGTAAGCTCGAGCGATTCGATATTCAGCCTCCTTGTTGCCGGTTTCATCGAAGATCTTTTTCGCCTCGCCGATCTTCTTGAACGCCTCGTCGTGCTCGTTGTAAAAGGACTGCACTTCGGCAAAGATCAGCAAGGCGTATGCTTCTCCGTTCCGGTCCTTTGTCTCACGGTGCAACTCCAACGCACGCTGGACGGCAGTGCGGCTCTCTTGCCGGCGGTTTAGGTTTTGGTAATTGGCTGCGACATCAAGCGCGGCCCACGCCTCGTTGTTCTTCTCGCCGATAGCCATGTAGGTCTCCATCGCTCGATAGAACCTGGGTTCGGCGTCAAGGTATCTCCCGTTCCCGCCAAACAGACGACCGAGAGACTGCAAGGTCGCTGCTTCTTCGGAATATAACTTCTCCTTTTCGCAGATTCGCAACGCAGCTTCGAGGAAAGCGACTTTGTCTGCGAACTTCAGACCTCCCAACGAAAAACTTCCAAGTCGGGAAAGCGCTTTTACTTCGCCCTTCTTATCTTTTGCTTGCTTGTAGACATCGTGGGCCGTGTTGTATTTCGCAATAGCTTCGGCGAACTTCTTTTGCTCGACATAGACGTCACCAATGTCCAGACAGCTGGATGCCGCTTCGCTCAAGTCGCCGATCGCGGTGCGAATCTTGAACGCCTGGTCGTAAAACTTGAGGGCTTCTTCAAACCTTAGAGCCTTCGAATGAACCAGGCCGATATTTCGAAGCACGATCGCTTCACTTCCCTTATCGTCGGCCGCGCGATACGCGTCTGCGGCTTTTGCGTAGTTCGAGATCGCATCGGTGGGACGGTTGGTCTGGTCAGATATGTATCCAAGATCGTGATACGCGAACGCTTCCTCGATCTTGCTTCCGATCCACTGGGCTCTTTTCAACGCTCGTTCGTAGTAAGACGTCGCTTCCGGATAACTTCCCTGTTCCATTAAGGCGGCCCCGATCGAGCGAAGAAGACGCGAATGTTCGAGCTCGACCTCAACCACCTTTGTCTTCATTCCCGCGCCGTGAAAGAGCACGGAGGCATCATCGAACTTGTCGATCGCACTGATCTTCGTTTCGATCTTCTCGGATGCGGCGAGCGCCTTACCTTCCGTAAATAACGCTTCGGCTCGCTCCGGTTGCGCGATTACAGCCACGTTCGCGACAAGTAACAAAGCGACGATCGCGATCGCGATTTGTCGCCGGTAGCGAACTCGCACTTGTCGTGAATACTGCATAATGACCATCCCCCGTTCCCGATCAGCAGAGAGCGAACGGCACAAGGCATAAAGCGATGATAGGGTCGAATAAAATCTCATTCCTTTGAATCACCCCGTCGGACAATTGAAAAGTCTCGTTCGGCGATGCGTTGCCCGGCGGTATCGAGGATCTCAACGCTGTTCGCACCGTCCTTCAAACTAGATGTCGGGACAGTAATAGAAATAACTTTGTCACCTGCACGGTCGCGGACCCGCACCGCTCTCGCAACATTCGCCCCGTTGAGCCGAACGTCGACGCGGTCAACTGCTTTCTCGAGCTGGATCATCAGCGACACTTTCGTTTCGGTTGGAGAAACTTCTAAACGCGGAACGAATGGAGCACCGTCACGGCCGACGGCGGTCGAAAGGAAGAGTGTCGCGATCGTCGGTTTGAGAACGTTCGCTTCGGGCGGCGTCTTCACGTCGCCCTGCCTTCGACTCGCAACAGTTTCTTCCAGCTTCTTCACTCGATCTCGCGCCGAGGTCAAGTCGTCGGCGAGAGCTCCCGAGGCTTCTTGTTCGTTCTCGACTTGCTTCTCGAGCTCGGTTTGCTGTGTGCGTGCGCTTGCCAGTTCGGTTTCAAGCGAACGCAGCCGCCGATTCTCCGCCAGTAGATATGTCGACCAAAGTGCAAACGCGACGATCACAGCCGCAGAGCCTAGCTGGAGAGCAGGCATACGGAATAGGTCAGAAAGTCTGCTGAAGAACCCGGACCGTTCGGCGATCGTGATCGTCTTCGCGTCTTCTCGATGCTCAACGACAAACTCGTTTATCAATTTCGCGTTGGCGACCTTTTGTCGTCGCGCAGGATTTGCTGCGAGACTCTTCTCAAACTGCGTCAGCTCGTCCGAACCAAGCTTGCCGGCCGCGTATTGATCGACCAGCTCGTTCTCGCGTTCAACTACTTCGTAGAACAAAGTCTCGTCCGCGACAAATCTTTCTTCGAATTGTTGTCTCTCCGATTCAGGCATTTCACCAAGGAGGTATTGATCGATCTCTTTCACGATGTCACCTCCTGTTCTGTTGTGGCCTGACGGGTGGAATTGGTTACACCGGCGACGCAGTCATTGATACATCGCTCGAGTTTCATTCGCAGACGACACGCCCGAACCTTGAGTACATTGAGCGTCATTCCAAGCGACTCGGCCAGACGCTTCCGCGCTGTTTTCGCTTTTTCGTCGGCATCGGTGTCGTAATACGCGACGACAAGACGCTTGTCCTCGTCGCTGAATTTTGTCGCGACGCATCGACGTAGACATCTCATCCGGGCGTCCTCGTCGTCGAGGAAGTCGAGATCGGGTTCGACCGGCGTTTCAGGAAGATCGTCGCCGACGGCGTCCGTTCTGTTTTTTCGTGTATGTTCCAACCAGATAAATCGTGCGACGGCAGCCGCAAAAGCACCGATGTTCTCGACCTGCTCACCCGACGCGAGCTTCGACGCGACGCGGTCAAACGTCTTATCGACAAGTTCGTCCACGTGCGACTCGGGACATCCTCGCCAGCGAAGCAGCTGGACGATCCTCACACGCAGCTCTTCATACTTTGTCGGATCATTGTCGAGCCGATCGAGGAGGAGTTGGAATGATGAGGTGGTAAGTGTGGACATCGACTGCAATGCAATGGGCTTTGCCGCTCGGTGTACGGAGAAGCTCTGCCCTTCGATAGCTTCTCCCCTTCCTCGGGCGGCAAAGCCGCCGAATGAAACAAGCCTTCGGAAAAGCGGACCCTTTCCGCACACCGAGCGGCAAAGCCGCAATCTGCCGGAGCCTCACCTACGGTCGGTGAGGCTCCGTCACGTTACTTCGCCGCTACCGGAGCGCTGAAGATCGTCATCTTTGGGTTGCCATACTCGAAGCGGAGCTGCGGATGTTGATTGCCGCCGAGGCTATTGACTGACACATCGGCGACGTCATCACTCACCTTCTTCATCAGAACCTCGTAGGACACCGGCAGACGCGGGTTTACGATCTTCGGCATGTACAACAGAAGGCCCGCGGTGAAAAGGCCGCTTGGCACTCCGCCGATAGTCACATCGAGCGAAAACTCGTCGTCACGCGAACCAGTCATCGCAATGTAAAGTCCTTTGACCGGCGGAAGGCTGGCCGCACGTGTCTGTGCCGGCTCGTCAAACTTC
>DATEOJ010000013.1:0-17324 GCA_035274235.1 Pyrinomonadaceae bacterium | reverse complement strand
TCGTTGCCGAAAAACTCCACAAGGACATCTAGCTTTTGAAACTCTTGTTTAGCACCTTTTAACTGCCGGTCGTTTTCCAAGTAGTCCCGGTAATGCTTCTCAACAAATGCCGCAAAGTTGGTTCGCCCTTTCACCGACGCGATCGTCGCTGTTTGTCCCTTTTCGGTCAGATCCGCGTATCTTTCCTCAGCCCAACTCTTCGCGTCCCGTTTTGCGGTAAAGCCCCCTTGCGTTTTGGAATGCCATCGTCCGGACTGTTCATCATAGATGGCGAATATGCCCCGGTACATTTGCACCGAGCCATTCTTCCCATCCTTCTGTGCGGTGATAAAATAACCTTTCTCTTTATGGCTTTCGGCGATGTACAACTTCATAGCGTTTTCGGGGGGAATTTCGGGGGGAATTTCCCGGTTTCTGGGGGGAATTTAGCGTCTTCGGCCGTCCGGATGCGTCTGGTGGTGTCCGAATGTGTCCTCCGTAACTCCTTTATTTATAGTACGTTACAGAGCCAGAACGTGTCAAGCTGGGGTGGCGGAATTGGTAGACGCCCAGGACTTAAAATCCTGTGTCCTTAGGGGCGTGCGGGTTCGATTCCCGCCCTCAGCACCAAGAGTTTGATGAGCAACCCCGAGCTATTCGCGTCGGGGTTTCTTTGTTTGGCATGTTCGTTGCCAAACGACCGTGGACAAGCATGTCCGGAGAACACTTATGAAGAGAAAGATCCTAAGAGTTTTTTTTACGTTGATCGCGATCCTCGCGGGCAGCTCGACGGAATCTCTGGCTCAAAATCAGCGAACGCTCGCACAGGCGCAGAAGATCTCAGGCGATACGTTCACGATCAATGCTCGAACGCCGAAAGGCGCGAACGTCGTTGCCGTGAAAAAACCCTCAGCCGCAGTACTCGCGGCGATCGACAAGGGACTAACGGATCTCTTTGCGGTGTCTCGGAAGAATGGTTATACGCGGCGCCTTACTTATCCGGAATACACGATATATATAGCCAACGCCGATCGTACTAAGGACAGTGCGGGAAGCTACTCGCCGGGCATCGCGGTCGGAGCGGCTCAGTACGCCGGTACCGAATACGACAAGGGCGGATACATCTACGCCGCCGGTATGGTGATCGGCTTTAATCAAATGGCGTTTCTGATCGCCGAGCACTCGCAGAGCCTGAACCTTGTTTCGGATATCGTCCGTTTCGAAGGCGAACACCTCGTCCTCTATCACAACGACCGTAATCGGTATTCGCAGACCGCCGACCACAGTCGCGGAGGCGGCCACCCGATCCTCAATTAGGACTTATCCGATATCGTGCAGGTGATGAACGAAATAGGTATCGAGCGGAGAGCAGATTGTCGCGGGTCCGTCCTGAGAGCATGAATTTTGGGACTTTTCGTTCCGCGGCGTTGATGGCACGGTCATTGCTAAAAGCAAACGCGGATGTCGTTTGAAAACTCGCGAAGATCGAAACTGGTTCGCCAGCCAAGATCTTCGCCAGTTTAGACTCCAGAGCTCAACAGTATTAATAAGTTTGGTCGTTGGCGAGTTTCTCCACGGCCATTTCGAGAAAGCCCGGAGTGAAGGGGAGAGCACGCCGGGCTTTTTCTTTTGTTCGTTTGCCCGCCACGCCCTGCCTAGATAGAATTACTATTTTGTAATCAGACAATTTAATCTTTCTATATCAACAGTGAGGAATAAGAATGACTGGAAGAAGTAAAGTTACGGTCGTTGGCGCGGGCAATGTAGGCGCGACGGCGGCGCATTGGATAGCGGCGAAGGAACTGGCCGATGTCGTTCTCGTCGATATCGTCGAGGGCACTCCGCAGGGCAAGTCACTCGATCTCGCCCAGGCAGCTCCGATCGACGGGTTCGACGTTAAGCTCGTCGGTGCAAACTCGTACGAAGCGACGGCCGATTCGGACGTCGTCATCATCACCGCCGGACTTCCCCGCAAGCCGGGTATGAGTCGCGACGATCTTCTCAAGACGAACTCGGATATCGTCGGACAAGTCACTGAACAGGTCGCGAAGTATTCGCCCAACGCATTCATCATCGTCGTCTCGAATCCGCTCGATGCGATGACGCAGGTTGCGTTTCGCAAGTCGGGCTTTGGCAAGAACCGCGTCATGGGAATGGCGGGTGTGCTCGACTCAGCACGCATGCGTTGCTTCCTCGCAGAGGCGCTCAACGTATCGGTAGAGAATGTCACCGCATTCGTCCTCGGCGGACACGGCGATACGATGGTTCCGCTTCCGCGTTACTCGACGTGTGCCGGTATCCCGGTTACCGAACTTCTTCCGAAGGACCAACTCGATGCGATCATCACGCGCACCGCAAACGGTGGTGCGGAGATCGTCGGTCTACTTAAGACCGGATCGGCATATTACGCACCGAGTCTTGGTGCAGTTGAGATGACCGAAGCGATTCTCAAAGACAAGAAGAAGATCCTTCCGTGTGCGGTCTTCCTTGAGGGCGAGTACGGTATCAATAACCTGTTTGTCGGCGTGCCGGTCAAGCTGGGCAAGAACGGCATCGAGCAGATCATCGAGATCAGCCTGACGAACGAGGAGCGTGCTGCTCTTCACAAGAGTGCGGCGTCAGTGCAAGAGCTGGTGGACATTCTCGAAATCTGATAAGCTCATCGGCCTAAATCAAAGTAGCGGGGAAAGCGAAATATCGCTTTCCCTTTTTTTATTGTCAATCTGACCGAATCGGTCAGTCACACTGATTGAGGTAGAACGAATGAAAAACTCCCACAAATCCCTATCGTCAATTATTTCTTCACATAGGTTTCTGGCACAAGCCTTGTTAAAGGGAACGCGGCGATTGCTATTGCCATATGTCCGTTTTCAAAAGGAGCTTGTGATGAAACCGCTTACAGATCATTTTTCTTTCACAAGAAAGACGATCTCCCTGTTCTTGCTAGTCGCGTTCGCGATGACGAATGTCGTATCGGTGAGTATTCTCGCCGCCGACACGTCAAACGATCCGGCCGGTATGACTTTCACCACAGATCTAACGCAGCTTGGCCGTGAAGGAAGATTGCGAAAGACTACCAACTTCGAGAAGGAGACCAACCAGGTTCTCGAAGTGTTGGATAAAGGTGAAGGACGCCAGCCCGTGATCGTCGACCAGAACGGAAACGTTCAGGACGAAATTGTCGAACAGATCGCGATGCGCATCGCCAACGGTAATGTCCCGGAATCGCTTCGTGCGAAATCCGTGGTCAAGCTTGAGACGGGCAAGTTGGTCTCGAAAGCAAATTCCGAGGCGGAGCTCAACGTAATCGCTGGAGCGATCCTCCAGGACGCAGTGGCGTCCAAAGGACAGAAGATCATTTTTGTTGAAGACCTTCCGTACTATCTGAAGTCTTCAACGCTAGGCGCATCGCTGGTCAAATTGTTGACGGATTCGAAGCTGATCGTTATCGGTTCCAGCTCGATCGCCGACTACACAGACCGGATCGCGGCGGACAAAGACATCAACGCACTCTTCGCGCAGATTCTCGTTGTCACAAACGACACGACCGCGACGGCGAACGACGAAAGTCGGGCGCCGCGTTCGTATAAAGGCGACAACGTATCGCCCGATATCCGCGAGATGATGGCGAAGGATCCGAGCGGTGAAAAGCGGATCGACGTCATCGTTCAGGCGAAGGATGCCGACGATCAGTCGCTCCGTGCTCTGATCGATAGCGGCGACGCGAACATCGTCGAGCGTATCGGACGTTCGGACAATCTGCTCGTAAACATGTCGCTGGCGACGGTCCAGACTCTTTCGAAGAGCGGCTTCGTCAACTACATGTCGCCCAATCGCGAAGTGCGGATGAAGGGCCATATCGAGAACACAACCGGCACGGCCCAGATACGTTCGCAGTCGCCCGGCTTCGGTCGTTCACACTACTACACGCTTGATGGCGAAGGTGTCGGGATCGCGATCCTTGACTCCGGCATTGCCAGCGGCGTGAAGTCGTTCGGCGACGGCTCGAATGGTTCGCGAGTGGTGTTCGGTAAGAGCTTTGTGGCGGGCGACCCGTCAACCGACGATCCATATGGACACGGAACGCACGTGGCGTCGATCGCGGCGGGCAGCTCGTCAAGAGCTAACGGTGCGTATCGCGGCATGGCTCCTAAGGCCAACCTGGTAAACCTTCGCGTTCTGAACGCAGACGGAATTGGTACGACGGCCGCATTGTTGAATGCGATCGAATGGCTTCGAGTAAACCACAGCACCTACAACGTTCGCGTTGCGAACATGAGTCTTGGAACTCCGGCGGTTGATTCGATGTACAACGATCCGCTGTGCTATGCAGTTCAGGACTTGAACCGCGTCGGCGTTCTGGTCGTTGCCGCTGCCGGTAATGACGGTAAGACGACCAACGGCGCGAAGGTCTACGGACAGATCCATTCGCCGGGTAACGACGCGTCGGTGCTGACGGTCGGTGCTACAAACACATTCGGTACGGATTCGCGTTCGGACGACGTCATGGCGAGCTACAGCTCGCATGGCCCGACCCGCAGCTACTGGACCGATGCCAACGGCAACAAGCACTTTGATCATGTTATAAAGCCCGATGTAGTCGCACCGGGTAACAAGATCATCGCGGCGGCTGCTCCGTCGAACAAACTTCTAAACATCAGCCCCTCGCTCTCAGACGCGCTCTTGAACACGGCAGGAAACGACAACGACATGATGTACCAGAGCGGTACCTCGATGTCGGCACCGGTTGCAGCCGGAGCGGCAGCACTTCTGTTCCAGCTCAATTCGAAACTGACCCCGACCATGGTCAAGATGCTTATCGAGTACACGGCACAGCCGTTGAGCGGAGTAAGCATGTTCGAGCAGGGTGCAGGTCAGATCAATGTCGATGGTGCGGTCCGCCTGGCACGCACGTACAACTTCAGTACCGATTTCAACAGCGTCGCTTTGGGATCATCGATGGTTCAGTCGGGTGTATCGACACCTGCTTCGTCGAGCACGATCGCCGGAACGACCTTTACCTGGGCGCAGGGTGCACTCTCGAGCCACGCATATCTGACCGGGCAATCACTCTCGACGACGTATCACGACGTTTACGATAACGGTCGATGGTTTGAGAATGGCATTAGCTATAACAGCAACAATGAACAGTCAACCAATTCGCTGTTCGCTTCCGGCGTCACTGTCAGCAGACGGGTGATGACAAGCGACGGTGGAGTGATGGGCAGCGGAAGCATTCTTGTTTCCTTTGGTGTGCTCATCGGTGACGGTGTTCTGATCGGCGACGGAGTGCTCATTGGAGATGGAGTGCTCATAGGAGACGGTGTGCTTATCGGTGACGGTGTGCTCATCGGTGATGGTGTGCTTATTGGAGACGGTGTGCTCATCGGCGACGGTGTGCTTATCGGTGATTCAACAATGGCATTCAGTGATCTACTTGCCGGGGATAACACGGCCTGCATGGAAGTCGTAGAGGAACTTCCGGGGCTTTAATGTCCTCATAACGGAGAAAGGAAGAAGGAGATACCCATGAAGATCCAACTTTCAAATAAGCAAGTCAGTCTGAGGCCAAGACATCAACTCTCGATCGCACCGGACCTCTCCAAAGTTTCCCAACTGACGGAAGGCGACCGACCCGAGATCCTGCGGTTCCTGGATCAGCGGCCAGTCCACACGGTAGCGATGACGAGCTTCATACTCGATAACGGAGTAGTAAGCGAGTTGAATCGCGGTGAGTTCTACGGCTTCAGAAACAGTAAAGGTGAACTGGAGGGAGTTGCTCTCATCGGCCACACGACGCTGGTAGAAGCCCGGAGCCAAGATGCTCTTACAGCACTTGCTATAACGGCGAAATCGTCGAAGACGCCCATACATCTCATAATGTCGAGCGGCAACGACGCCCATTCGTTCTGGAATCAGTTAACCGACTATAGACAACAGCCGTCGCTCAGCTTTACCGAGCTGCTGTTCGAAGTCGGCTTCCCGTTCCCGGTTCAGAATTGTGAACTAGAACTGAGAATGGCACGCAAGGAGGAGGTCGTAGCGATCGCGGAAGCCCACGCCGAAGTCGCTCTGATCGAGACCGGGATGAACCCGATGCTTCGTGACCGCAGCGGCTTTATGAGCCGGACAATGCGGCGGATCGAACAGGACAGGACGTTTGTTGTGTTCGACGGTGACAAGCTCGTGTTCAAGGTCGACGTGATCTCCGAGACCGGCAAGACCGCGTATCTGGAGGGGCTCTATGTCGCTCCGGAATACAGAGGCAAAGGCATAGGTGCGAAGCTGTTGTCGAACGTATGCCTGAGGCTTCTTGGCCGGGTCGAGAACGTTTGCCTGCTGAGCAACGTCGAATTCAAGGACGCTCACCGGTGCTTTTACAAGGCCGGGATGCGAAATACGGATGCATGCACAACCCTTTTCGTGTGAGAAAAAACGATAGACTTTTGATGCATCGACGTTCATAATTGAGGCTGGGCTGGGAGTTACCCTGCCCGGCCTTTCTTCCTAACACGGCTTCTGATTAAGCTTTAACTCTTCCCCACACAAAAATCTCAAGCACAATCGGTTCAGTACTAGTTCACGCGGCCTGTGCCGTCTCTCTTTCTCGATGAACTACCATAAGCTCACTATCAGCTATATGGTCACCGTCCTGACGGTCGGCCTGGCGTGCCTCACGTACGCCGTGGTGACCCTACCGACGGGCAAGCTGGACTCGTATTTTCTTGTCATCGCCGGCTCTACTCTCGCACTCGGATCGTGGGCGATCGTCAAGATCCCGCGGGTCAAGACGCACATTGCCGTCTCCGATATTTTCATCTTTCTGACCCTCCTCCTTTACGGCGGCGAGGCCGCCGTTATCCTGGCAGCATTCGACGCGCTCTTCACGTCGTGGCGGTTCTGCTCGAAGAAGATGACCATCTTCTTCAACGTCGCAGCAATGGCGTTCTCGACAACCATCGTGGTCGTCGTCCTGAGATCGGTCGGTTTCTATGCCGGCAGTGCGGTCGTTTACGAGCAGAACATTAAGAACCTCATCATTTCGCTCTCGCTCATCGCTCTCACACAGTTCTTTGTGAACACTGTGATCGCGTCGCTGCACGATTCATTCAAGAACGCACTTCCCTGGTGGGAGACTTGGAAGAGCAAATACATCTGGACGTTTTTCAGTTACTTCTCCGGTGCTGTTGGTGCGGGCACGCTCGTAACGCTCATGCAGTACACCGGGTTTAGTCTCATCGTGGCGACATTCCCGATGATACTGTTCGTCTTTCTCGCGTATCGGATGTATCTGAAGAATGTCGATATGTCGATCGCACAGGCGGAGCAAGCGGAAAAATATGTAAAGCAGTTGGAGGAGCGTTCGAATGCTCTACGCGAATCGGAAGAACGTTTTCGAAGCGCGTTCGCATACGCACCGATCGGCATCGGTCTGGTGTCGCGCCATGGCAAATGGCTTAAAGTTAACCGCGCTCTCTGCGAGATACTCGGCTACGAAGCCGACGAACTTTTATCGATGGACTTCCAGGCGATGATGTTTCCGGAAGACCTCGGCTCGACGCTGATGAAGATCCACGAGCTGATGTCCGGTCGCATTGCCAGCTGTCAGATGGAGCAGAAGTACGTTCACAAATCCGGACGGACCGTTTGGACACAGCTGAGCGTCTCAGCCAGCGGAGATGTCAGGTCGGACGGTTCCAACCTTATCTTTCAATTGCAGGACATCACCGACAAAAAGATCGCTGAGCAGAAGCTTCAACACGAAGCGACGCACGACTCGCTCACAGGTCTCCCCAACCGCGCACTCTTTATGCGGCGTCTGGAAGAAGCTCTTGATCGCAGCCGGCGTGATCCAAAGTATCAGGTCAGCGTTCTTTTTATCGACCTCGATCGATTCAAATTTGTTAACGACAGCCTGGGTCATCTGATGGGCGACCAACTCCTCATCGGTATCGCGAGCAGACTTCGCGAGTGCATGCGTCCGCCCGACATCGTCGCGCGTCTCGGCGGTGATGAGTTCATGATCCTTGTCGAGGGCCGATACTACACCGAGAAGATCACAAAGATCGCGACTCGGATCCAGCGTCAGTTCGACCAGCCATTCGATCTATACGGTCAGGAAGTTTACAGCGCCGCAAGTATCGGGATACTGCGAGCATCCGAGAAACACATGACGTCGGAAGATGTCATGCGAGATGCGGACACCGCCATGTACCAGGCGAAGCGATCGGGTTCGCACCATGTCGTCTTTGACGAGAACATGCACATGGTGGCGAAGGAGACGCTTACACTCGAGACCGACCTTCGCAAGGCGATCGAGAGATACGAGTTTGAGGTCGAGTATCAACCGATCTTTTCGCTATCGACCGGTGAGGTCGAAAGCGTCGAAGCACTCGCCCGCTGGACGCATCCGGACTTGGGCGACATTCCGCCGTCGAAGTTTATTCCGCTCGCCGAAGAGACCGGCTTGATCGAGCCACTTGGTGAACTTGTACTCGACAAGGCTTGTACTGAAGTCGGCGAGATCTACCGGCAACTCGACGGAAAAACTCCGAAGCTCAGCGTAAACTTATCCTGCCGCCAATTCGCACAGGAGTTCCTCGTCCGACAAGTCGAGAACGTTCTCGAACGGACGGGGTTTGCAGCAAATCGTTTGAAACTCGAGATCACCGAGACCGTCTTCTTCGAATACCAGGAGCGTGCGATCGGGATGCTCGACGAACTTCGTGCACTCGGCATCGACATCGACATCGACGACTTCGGCACCGGCTACTCGAACTTGAGTTACCTCGTGCGCCTTCCGATCTCGACTCTCAAGATCGATCGTATGTTCGTAAGTCCGATCGATGAGAGCGGTGCTAATACAGAGATCGTCAAGACGATCACATCGATGGCAAAGAATCTCAAGCTGAAGGTCATCGCCGAGGGAATCGAAACTGAGTCGCAACTAGAGGCGTTAAAAAGAGTCGGCTGCGAAAGTGGTCAGGGCTATCTCCTCGCAAAACCGATGACGCCGGCGGAGTTGAGCGACTTCTTTGGCATCGAGCTTCCGCCGATCACGGCGCCGGCATTCGGACCTTCAGTTATCTCCGCCCTCCAGTAACGCTTCGATAAGAAATAAGGCATGATTGACGCTGCGGGCCTCGCACCGCGCTCATCTATGTTCGAAGTAAAACTTGGCGACAGTTTCTCAAAGGACCGTACTGTTACAGACGAATTGATCCGCAACTTCGCGGAGATCTCAGGCGATCACAACCCGATACATCTCGACGAAGAATTTGCAAAGCAGACGCGCTTTGGACGCAGGATCGCGCACGGAATGTTGAGCGGTGCGTTTATCTCTGCGGTGTTGGGTTATGAGCTGTCGGAGCGGAAGATCGTTTATCTGTCGCAGTCGTTGCGATTCAGATCGCCGGTTTTTATTGGGGACACTGTCACGACGACAGCGACGGTGACGAACATTCGCGATGACAAACCGATCGTAACACTGGAGACGGTCTGCAAAAATCAAGACGGCACCACCCTTGTTACAGGTGAAGCCGTCGTAATGATCCTTCCTTAGGACTATTTCTTAAGCCAACCAAAAAGCGCGTTGACCGTGATGTCGCGGTTCGTTTCGTAGATCGCACGCGTGAGCGGGATCGACATCGGACACGCTTGTACGCAGTTCTGCGCGTTGCCGCATTCGGTGATCCCGTCGTCTCCCATCAAGCCGTTCAGCCGTTCTTCCATGTTGGTCTTCCCGACCGGATGCATGTTGAAGAGTTTCGCCTGCGCGATCGCCTGCGGACCGATGTAGTTGTCGTCGCCGTATTGCGGACACGCTTCGAGACAACAACCGCACGTCATGCAACGCGAGTAAGCGTATCTCTCCTGCGCGATCTCGTTCGAGATCGCCGGGCCCGGACCCAGGTCATAACTTCCGTCCAGCTCGACCCATGCGTGAACTTGTTTCAGATGATCGAACATCTTCGAACGATCGACCTTGAGATCGCGGACGTTCGGAAACTTCGACATCGGTGCGAGCGTCACGGTATCGCTACCGGACTCGAGTAGCAGATCGTCGATGAGCGCGGAGCATGATTGCCGTGCGCGGCCATCAATGACCATCGTGCAGATCCCGCAAACCTGTTCGAGACAACTCATGTCCCAAACCGGCGGCGTGGTTTTCTGACCGTCGATCGTGACCGGGTTTGTGCGGATGTCCATCAGCACGGAGATGACGTTGAGATTACGGCGATACGGAAGCTCGAATGTCTCCCACGTCGCCAGCGCTCCCTCCTTCTCCCGCCGCTGGATCTTGAACTTCACCGACTTGGGTGGATTCTCCAATCTCTTTTTCTCGTGATGTGCCTTGCTATCCATTACGCCTTGGCCTTCCCTTTCGCCGAATAATCTCGCTTCCTCGGTTCGATCAGCGATATATCAACCGGCTCGTAACTAAACACCGGAGCCTCCTCGGAAAACTCGGCGATCGTTGTCTTCATCCACTCTTCGTCATTGCGGTCCGGGAAATCGGGTTTGTAGTGGGCACCGCGCGACTCGTTGCGATTCAGAGCGCCGAGCGTGATCACCCGCGCGAGTTGCAGCATGTTCCACAACTGCCTCGCATGCGGGACCGCTTGGGTCGCCCAGAGATTCGAATCGTTTATCGAGATCTTTCCAAACCTTTCGATCAACTCACGGATCTTGTCGTCAGTCGCCTGCAGACGATCGTTGTAACGGACGACCGTTACGTTGTCGGTCATCACCTTGCCGAGTTCCTCGTGCAGCTTGTACTGATTCTCGCCACCCTCGTTTTTGACGATCGAGTCGTTGATCTCCTGCTGACGTTTCACCTCGGCGTCATAGATCCCGTTCGAGTCTGCCGCACCACGAGCGACATTCTTTGCGTACTCGATCGCCGACGGAGCCGCCGTGAATCCACCATACACGCAGGACAACAGCGAGTTTGCACCGAGACGATTTGCACCGTGGATCGAGAAGTCGCACTCGCCCGCCGCGAAAAGACCAGGTATGTTTGTCCGCTGTTCGAAGTCAACCCAGAGGCCGCCCATCGAGTAGTGAACACCCGGGAAGATGCGCATCGGCACGTATCGCGGGTCGTCACCGACAAACATCTCGTAGATCTCGAGGATCGCACCAAGCTTTCGTGTGAGCGTCTCCGCCGGTATGTGCGTCAGATCGAGGTAGACCTGATTCTCACCACCGACTCCATGACCCTCGATACAAACTTGGAAGATCTCACGCGTCGCAATATCGCGCGGGACGAGATTTCCATACGCCGGATATTTCTCTTCGAGGAAATACCAACGCTCCGACTCGGGAATGTCGCGCGGGCTGCGTGCATCGCCGTCCGCACGTGGAACCCAAACGCGTCCGCCCTCACCACGTGCCGACTCGCTCATCAGACGCATCTTGTCTTCACCCGGAATCGACGTCGGATGAACCTGTATAAACTCACCGTTCGCGTAACGAGCACCTTGCTGGTAACACGCAGAGGTCGCACTGCCGGTGCACGTCATCGAGTTCGTCGACTTACCAAAGATCAGTCCGGGGCCTCCGGTCGCCATGATAACGGCGTCAGCTTTGAACGCGCGAAGTTCGAGCGTCTGCAAATTCATCGCGACCAGACCGCGGCAAACTTGATGATCGTCGAGAATGAGCGACAGCATTTCCCATCCTTCGTATGTCGTAACTTTTTTTTCAACTTCCCAACGACGAACCTGTTCATCGAGCGCATACAGAAGCTGCTGGCCGGTCGACGCACCGGCGAATGCGGTTCGATGGTGTAACGTTCCGCCGAAACGTCGGAAGTCTAGGAGACCTTCTTTTGTCCGCGAGAACGGGACGCCCATGCGATCGAAGAGATAAATGATCCCGGGCGCCATGTCAGTCATGCGTTTGACCGGCGTCTGATCGGCGAGAAAATCACCACCGTAAACTGTGTCGTCGAGATGCTTAGCGGGCGAGTCGCCTTCGCCCTTTGTGTTGACGGCGCCGTTGATGCCGCCTTGCGCACACACCGAGTGCGAGCGCTTTACGGGCACGACCGAGATCAGATCGACCTCATGCCCCGCCTCGGCAATGCGCATCGCCGCCGCGAGACCTGCAAGGCCTCCACCGACGATCGCTATTTTTAAATTCGCTGACATAAATTCTTCGTCTTTTTTTAACGCAGAGAACGCGGAGATCGCGGAGATCGCGGAGACAAATTCGAAATCTCCTGTACTCAACCGGTCCAGTGCTCGCTAGATATCTTCCTCCGCGATCTCCGCGGTCCCTGCGTTAAAAATCTCCGCGATCTCTGCGTTAAAAAGCGCGAGCTCATCTCTTCGGCTCGATGATCTTTTTCTGCTCCGCCGCTTCGCAAAATCTCTTCGGAAACAATCCGCACGGTTCGACAAACGCGACCGCGGCGTTGATCCCAACCGCCGACAGCGCGATCGCAAGCGCGATCGAACCATACAGCGTCAGTCGCTGCGCTTTTTCACCGATCACGATTCCCCAATCCACCGCGAACAGCCAAAACCCGTACGCAAGATGCCACGCCGTCGCGATAACGCCTGCGATGTAGAAGGCGAGTATCGCTGTGCTTTGAAATTCCGCCGCGACGATATCGAACGCACGTCCTGCATTGCCCGCCACAGGATTGCCGTATGAAGTTAGGCCAGGGATAAGACCAAATCGTAAGTTGAGCAGGTGAAACAATAGGAACGCGAACAGGAAAATCCCCGTCGCCCGCTGGAAGATGTAGAACCAGTTCCGGGCGTACGAGTAGCTAACTGCGTTCGCCCGTGCCTCGGCGGAGATCAGCACGCCGTAGATCGAGTGAAACAGCAAAGGAATAAAGATGCCGAAGACCTCGATAAAGATCAGGTACGGCATATCGTGAATGTCCTGCACATGCTTGTTGAAACTCTTCGCCCCGTTCATCGCGGCGGAGTTCGTGTACATGTGGACAAAGAAAAATATCCCCAGCGGGACAATGCCCGTAAGCTGGTGCAGCTTCCTGAGCAGGAACGTGTTACTGAATTTGATCGCCATCAACTTGGCCTATTTACGGATTCTGAAATTCTAGAGCGAAAGGCCCTGTTCAGCAATATCCGTTGTTAGGCTTTTTATGATACGCGGAAAATTTTATAAGATAAAATGAAATCGATTCCGCGGATTAGTGAGCGATGCTTATGTATTCGGGGTGATCGAATCGCGTTCTGAGGCGGTCAACGCATTTAACCGCAGATAACGCAGATGACGCAGGTCAGAACTAATTTAGTTCGCGTGTTCTCGGTGAGATCGGCGCGGTTTCCCTGCGACGCGATCTGGGTGGAAGGCTCCGATCTGATTTCTTCTTATCTGCGTCATCTGCGTCATCTGCGGTTAATTTCGCAGACCATGTCGATACTCTGAGAAACGTTTGTAGTTATGCATATTGAGACCCTTAAAGTTTTCTGCGATCTCGTCGACCTCCAGAGTTTCTCGCTCGCGGCCGAGCGAAACTTCATCACCCAGTCGGCGGTCAGCCAACAGATACGTTCGCTAGAGGACAAATTCAAACGCCGTCTGCTCGAACGCGTCCGCGGAAGGCGTGAGGTCCGACTCACCGCCGCCGGAGAAGTTTTTCATCGAGAAGCACAGAACGTCCTCGCGGCTTACGAGCAGCTTCACGAAAACTTGCGCGGGCTGGTTGGAAAGATCGGCGGGACGGTGAAGGTCGCGACAGTCTACAGCGTCGGACTCCATGAGTTGCCGCCAAAGGTCGGCGAGTTCATGTCAAAGTTCCCGACCGCCAAGATCGATCTCGAGTATCAACGGACGACTCGCGTAGTTCGCGATGTCCTTAACGGTTCAGTCGAACTCGGCGTGCTCGCCTTCCCCGAAGCGAAGCGTGGATTGACCGTCGTAAACATGCCGTCGAACCGATTAGTTCTCGTCTGCGCTCCGGATCATAAGTTCGCGAAAAAGAAACAGGTCCGCGCACGCGATCTCGCCGGACTCGATATGGTTCTCTTCGAACGCGACACTCCGACGCGAAAAGCGACCGACAAGATATTGAAAGCTCGCGGGGTCGAAGTTCACAAAGTCGCCGAGTTCGACAACATCGAGACGATCAAGCGCGCGGTGCAAGTCGGATTTGGTCTCGCGATCGTGCCGGCCCCTTCGGTCGTCGACGAACTGCGCTCCGGACAACTCGCCGTCGTTAAGCTCGCTGAAAAAGACTGGGTCCGCCCGGTCGGTGTGATCTACCGGACAGATCGAAACCTCTCGCTCGCGGCGAAGAAGTTTGTGCAGTTGCTCGAAGCGTCGAGTTAAGACAATTCTCGCCGCGGATGAACGCGGATGACGCCGATCAGATCTCTCATTTCACGGCACCCCGACATTGGTTTAGATCAGCGTCATTCGCGAATATCCGCGGCAACTTCTTTCTTTGCGGCTTAGCGTCTTTGCGTGAACATCGTTTTCACGCAAAGACAAACCTTGCCTTCCCATACGACTTTCGAGCATAATTCCCCCGCAAAACCAAACAGGAGAATTGTCGGATGAAGCCTCTCTACGCCGTCCTTGTGCTCGCGGTCGTCGCAGCACTTTCGTTCGATCACAATGCGCCCGTCGAAGCTCGTAATCAAACGCCCTTCTTCGACAACTACGACATCCGCGACGACAACACCGCCGTAACAAAACTTCGCGGTCCGAGACAACAACGACAGCGAGCAGTCGGCTCAGGATTCAAGATCGAGTACAACGAAGCACTCGACATTGCCGAGGTCATCTCATCCGATCAAACACTTGCGCCGGCCGGACGCGCGAGAACCGATGTGCTCCGGAATTTCGTCGCAGCGAATAGCGACATCTTCGGCCTTACTTCGCTAGACCAACTGAAACAAACCGCCGACTATCGAAACCCAGATGGCAATCTCGCATTTGTCCGTTTCGAACAACAGCTTAACGGCATTCCCATCTTCGGTGCCGAACTAAAAGGCGGGTTCACTAAACGTGATGAGCTCTTCCGCGTGATCAACAACCTCGCACCCGATCTCAACGAGGCGAGCACCGACTTCGGGTACGCCGGCGTGGCGATCGCAGCGGCGCCACAACACATCGGCAATACAAAGATCGAGACAAGCAGTGCGGAACGTTTCTACTTCCCCGTCGGCAACGGCATCGCGCTTCCCTCGTGGCGTGTACATCTCGAGACCGCGGATGGTGGTTCGTACTACGTTATCGTCGACTCAAACGGCATGCTTCTCTGGCGAAAGAATCTCGTCGAGCAACAGGCCGCACCGGCAACTTATAATCCCTACATCACGACCGATTACTTGATGAGTACCGCTGACAGCCCATCACCGTTCTCACCCGGCTGCCTTGCCCCGACAGGCTGCGCACAACCGCCTGCGATAGCTCGTACGAGCGTCACACGGATCGGCAACGAAGCTCCCTACACATTCAACAACCTCGGATGGATACCCGACACCGGTCTCCCCGTACGCACGCCGGCCGATCCGAACATCACCGACGGCAACAATGTCGAAACGGGTATCGACCGCGACGGCACTCAAGGCGTCGACAATAACGGATGGGCATTCGGGAGCCCGACCAGAGTTTTTAACTATGCGTTCAACCCCGCACCCGGGTTGCCGCCTCCCGGCGAAGCTCCGCTGCCGGCCACGCAAACATACCCGCCGAGCCCGTTTCAGCAAGGAGCGATCACGCATGGCTTCTACCTCATCAACCGCTGGCACGACGAGATGTATCGCTTCGGGTTCAACGAACAGGCTCAGAATTTCCAGCATTTCAACTTCGGCCGCGGCGGCGCGGAGGGAGACCGCATCTCGTTTGAGATCCAGGATTCATCGGGTACTAACTCATCTAATATTGCCATCACGGCGGACGGCTCGCGACCGCGTCTGCAGGCGTTCATCTGGACCGGCCCGACACCGGATCGCGATGGCGCACTCGATTCGCAGATGGTCATCCACGAGGTTACTCACGGTCTGAGCGGCAGGTTGATTGGCAATGCGACGGGGCTCAGCTCAAACATGTCACGCGGGATGGGCGAGGGCTGGTCGGACTTTTATGCGTTCGCACTTCTCTCCGAACTGGGCGACAGTCCATTGGGCACGCACGCTCTTTCGGCGTATGCCAGCTACCAGGTAACACCCGGTTTTGACTCGAACTATTACTACGGCCTCCGACGCTTTCCCGTTGCCGTGCTGCGTTCGCGTGGACCGAACGGTTTATCTCACAATCCACTGACGTTCCGATACATCAACGCCGGTTGCGACACTCTTATCGGCACTACGGTCACGAACCCGAACAGCGCTTATCCGCGTAACCCCGTTTTCTCTACAGCGGGAACCTGTGATCAGGTTCATAACATCGGCGAGGTTTGGGCCGTCGCGTTGTGGGAAGTTCGCGACCAACTAATACAACGCCACAGCGGCGCGGAAGGAAATCGTCGTGCGATCCAGTACATCACCGACGCAATGAAACTCTCGCCGCTCAATCCGACAATACTGCAGATGCGCGATGCGATCATCGCGGCAGTTAACGTCTCCGACGCAAACGACCTTCAGTATGTTTATCGCGGCTTCGCGATCCGCGGCATGGGACACGGCGCGGCGATCACCAATCCCGGAACCGGAGCAAACAACACGGTCGTCACCGAGAGCTTCCTGATGCCACCTCAATTTAGACGTCCCGCACGTGCCGACTTCGATGGCGATGCACGGACCGACATCTCGGTCTTTCGTCCGTCGGATCGTGTTTGGTATCTCAATCGTTCGACAACCGGATTCGCCGCGATGATTTGGGGACTCTCGACCGACCAGCCCGTGCCCGATGACTATGACGGCGACGGCAAAACGGATATCACCGTCTTCCGTGCAACGGCTGACGGAGCACTTCCCGACTTCTACATCTTCCGAAGCACCGACTCGACGATCACTTACATCTCGTGGGGCACGACCGCCGACGTCGCCATAAGCGAGGATTACGACGGCGACAACAAAGCAGACGTCGCGATATACCGTCCATCGACAGGTGTCTTTTGGGTTCGACGCAGCACGGACGGCGGCACATTGATCTCGGGTCCCATGACGGGTTCGCCGCTCGCCATCGATTACAACGGTGACGGCTATGCGGACTTCGCAACTTTCAACAACGGGTCATGGCGAATCGCTGGTAACGGTCCCGGGTTCGGGTTAGCTCTAAATGCAATATTTGGAATGGCGGGTGATAAAGCAGTACCGGCTGACTACGATGGCGACGGCCGCGACGATCTCGCTGTCTATCGCCCGTCCGATGGAACGTGGTATATCGTCAGCCCGCTGGGCGGGGGATTGCGT
>DATEOJ010000012.1:0-4756 GCA_035274235.1 Pyrinomonadaceae bacterium | reverse complement strand
CGAGATCCACTTTATTCATGTTCGATCCAAACACGAGAATGCATTGCCGCTCATCATGACGCACGGCTGGCCCGGTTCAGTCGTTGAGCTACTCGAGACCGTCGGTCCGTTGACTGATCCAACGGCTTATGGCGGTACCACCGAGGATGCGTTTCATCTCGTGCTTCCGTCATTACCAGGCTATGGCTTTTCGAGCGAACCAACGGAACTCGGATGGGACGCCGCTCGAACCGGACGCGCTTGGGCGGTTCTGATGGGTCGCCTCGGCTACAAACGTTATGTCGCTCAAGGTGGCGATGTCGGGGCCCTCGTCACGGATCTTATGGGTCGCCAGTCGGTCGAGGGGTTGGCCGGTTACCATCTGAGCCTTCTAACGGCGGTGCTCGCAATCGGGGATCTACTTCCAAAGGAATCCGAAAAGGAAAAAGCAGCCGCCGGCGCGGTTGGCAAATTCAAACAGGACGGGTTCGGTTACTTTCTCGAAATGGCAACGCGGCCGCAGACGATCGGCTACTCGCTGCTGGATTCACCGATTGGTCTGGCGTCGTGGCTGCTCGACCACGACACCGACAGCTACTACAAGATCTCCCGTGCGTTCGTCGATGGAGCTCCCGTGGGAAATCTCACGCGTGACAATATTCTCGACAACATCACGCTGTACTGGTTGACCGGCACCGCACCATCGGCGGCCCGTTCCTATTGGGAAGACGCACGTGCGCTCGCCGCGGCTCTCGCAAGCGGCCAGCCTCCTCCGCCGGTCAACGTTCCGGTCGCGTTCACAACTTTCCCCGGCGAGATCTGGGCGACGCCGCGTAGCTGGGCGGAGGCCGTCTACCCGGGGCTTGCGTACTTCAATGAAGTCGACCGTGGCGGACACTTCGCCGCATGGGAAGAGCCGGAGCTATTCACGCAAGAACTACGCGCGGCATTTAAGTCGTTGAGGTAGGCCGCACGATCAAGCATCCAGATCGCCGGAGAAGGGCCGGCCGCTCGGCCGCCCTTTTTACTTTCAAGAAGTGTTCGCGAAAGCAGAAACCGTCGCGGCTTGGCAGTGCTTTTTTGCGAGTCGCCCCAGCTGTTTAAATTGCCTCCACGCTTTAGGTGGAGGACAAGATGCAAACAACACGACAGGCTTTAGCCCAAAAAAGAAAAGAGCTTCCATATGGCTTCAGCGTGGGTGGCTGAAGCATTAACGAAGTTCTTTTTTTAAGTTCGGCTAAAGCCGCGCATCAGAACGCCAACTTTCCCTCCACCTAAAGTGTGGAGGCAAGTTAAACGGCCGACTTGACGTTAGGTGGCCAAGTGGTTTGTGCGTACGAATCCACCGAATAGAAGAGGCCGCCTCCAAGGACAGCCTCTCGCTTTTTGTATTGTTTGTCCGCGGCCCCGCAGTCACCAACCGCGCGGGGAATCCTTACGCTTCCGGCTTCCTCAAAATTTCAGCCAGTGCCGCGAGACGGGCCGAATCGGCTGCGCTCTTTCCTTGAGTTTTCTCAACCGAAGAAGCCAACCCTTTCAGCTTTTTCATCTCGCCCTTTGAACCCTCGGCTTTCGCGATCGCTCCTCGCAGACTTGTGATCTGCTCCGACGACAACCCGCCCGAACGTTCGAGCTGATCGATATAAGCCTTCGCTACAACCAACTTGCGCGGCCAGACGAGTCTCTGCTGATTCTGAACATTCAGCTCAGCGACATGAACAGTTTTCGCAGCGTCGATCTCGTTTTGGGTGAGATTCTCCGTCGGCGTCAACTCAAGGATGTCGAGACCGCGTGCGATCTCCGACGAGTAGATTCGGCCGTTGTACCAATAGGACGACCATGCACCACCGTTGGCAAGCAAGTTCGCATCGACTGGTCCACGGTCGAAGTAAGCGATCTCACTAGCATGTTCCGGGTCGGTGAAATCCATCACTGAGATTCCGCCTTGATACCACGCCTGTACGAGGATGTCGCGACCGGGAACCGGAACCAACGAGCCGTTGTGCGCAACGCAATTCTCCATCTCGGTCTGCGCCGCGGGCATCTTGTAATAGCCGGCGAAGTGAAGCTTGTTATCCGTCAGTCGGAAAACCGAGTCGGCGCCCCAGACGTTCGGATCTACCGGGCGGCATTTTGGTCCGCCACCTCCGCCCCATTCGTCGGTGAACACAACCTTCTTACCGTCATTCGAGAACGAAGCCGAGTGCCAGTAGGAATAGTTCGGATCATTCACTGCGTCGAGGCGCTTCGGGTTCACCGGATCCTTGATATCCAAGATAAGCCCGTTTCCAGAGCATGCGCCGGCGGCTAGACCAAGCTCAGAGTAAACTGTGATGTCGTGACACTGGTTGGTGTCGGACACCTTACCAGTGTCATGCGATACCGCGGACTTCAAAGCGTTAATGGCGCCTGTCCGCGGATCGATGAATACGCGTGGGCTGGATACGATCTTCGCATCCTTCGGCGAAGCGAGCGGAACCTTGATCACCTCGATGCGAAACAGCGCCGTATTCGGATCTTTATCCGGAGCACCGGCCGAGCAGCCTGCGAGTTCCTCATCCTGTCGGACGAACGACGTTCCCGAAACATAGATGTACACATTGTCCTTGTCTTTCGGATCGACAACGAGTGTGTGCGTGTGCGAACCGCGGCAAGTTTGTACCGCCGCAACCTGCTTCGGGTTCGTGATGTCGCTAATGTCGAAGATTCTAACCCCGCGGAAACGATCCTTCTGAGCCGCTGGAAGATTCGGACCGGTCTGGCCCGGCTGACGCGGCGGGTTCGGCGCAAATCCCTGGTTACCGCAGTCGAGCCGGCCGTTCGGCGATTCGACAGACATGAACATCAAATTCTTATAGACCGAAGGATCGCCCTGACCACCAGGACAAACCATCGAGGTCACGAGTCTCGCTTTCGCCGGATCGGCGACGTCGTAGATATTGATGCCGTAATAGTTTCCGACGAACACGTGATTGCCATGGAACGCGAGATCGGAATTCGTAAACGCTCCCTGAGCAATGTCGAGTTGGATCGGCTTTGGAATCTTTGAGGTGTCGGCGATGCCGAAAGACTTCAGCATCTTTTGGACACGAGGATCGTCCGGGTCGTCGGTACCGATCTGGAAAGAGTCCGGCTTCTTGATCGACGTTATGAGCTTCATGCCAAGAGCCTTCTCCCCGGCATCGTACAATCCGGCCGCTAGGTTCGCGCGCGGGTCGCTCGTGTTCGAACCGACCATGCCCGGCGGCAGCGTCGGTTGCGGAGTCGGCGTCGCTTGTGCGTTGGCGACGATCGCATAACCGGAAAACAAAAATAGGAGAGCTGTCAGTAAACGGAATGAAGTTCTAAGCATTTGTTTTATTGTTCCTCTATTGTCGGTCCCCCAACATTGATTCCATGATTCTGATCTCGGCTCGCTGGCCGCTATCGACATCGGTTGCGAAGTTGAAGAGCTCGGAGTCCTGTCCGGACCCGGCGGTATTAAATAATTCTTCGACCATCACGAGCGCACCTTTGTGGTGCTGGATCATTCCGGATAAGAACAAGCGATCGAACTCATCCCCCTTTGCGTTCTTGAGCGCTTTCATTTGTTCCTCGCTAAGCATCCCGGGCATCAACATCTGATGATGCTGATGCGACGACATATCCATACCCGGCATGTGCTGCATCGACGCCATCGGCATCGAAGTCGGCTCACCCCGGAGTTTCAGCCACCGTTCCATGAACTTCATCTCTTCAGCCTGTGAGTGGCTGATGCGTGCACCGAGTAACCGTAGATTCTTATTGGACGTCCGCTCGTTTATTAACGCAGTCATCTCAACCGCCTGCCCATGGTGCATGATCATCCCCTGCATGAACTCAACGTCCTTGTCGGAGAGCGGCGGCAGCTTTGCACGCGTATTAGCCGGCAATTTCTGAGTCGGCTGACCCGGAGCACCCGGTTGCACGATGACCGGGGGTTTTATTTCAGCTTGCTGTGCGTGAACTGCTAATGAAAAGACGAAAGCGATCGAAGCCGCGGACAAAAGCGCGGTTCGCAAGATTCGGTCACTGATCAACGATCGCAATTTACTCCGGTTACCAAGTGCGTGCGACTGCATGATTTTCCTCTAGTTCGTGTTGGGGACTGGAACCTATCATACAAAACAATTGCAGCCCATCGCCAATGAGATAGCTCGGCGTCATTACCGCATCCGCATTGAATTCGGGTAGAGTCCGGAGTTAGAGGCTTATTGCTTAGAGAATAAAAAGGTAGTGATGGAGGCGGCGATCGGAATCGAACCGATGAATAAAGCTTTTGCAGAGCTCTGCCTTACCACTTGGCTACGCCGCCATGTCGATTTCGGATTTGGGATTTCGGATTGCGGATTTCGTGGACGTCGCAATCGGCATCATTCCGAAAGTTTGAAAGAACAAGCAATTGAAGCGACGCTGGCACGGACCGCCTTACGTCGCTTCGGATTTAATGGAGCGGGAGACGAGGGTCGAACTCGCGACTTCGACCTTGGCAAGGTCGCGCTCTACCACTGAGCTACTCCCGCATCGCAAAGAATGATTCTAGCGTCTGAAAAAGAATTGTCAACTAAGACCCTCGGACTTATAGGACATATAGGTCCTATAGGTCTTATAGGTCTTATAGGTCCTATACGTCCTATAAGTCCAAACTAGTTCGACCTACGGATTCACAGTAACATCCTTCAAAAAACTCCAGTCGCCGCTGCCGTTTATCTTGATGTTGCCGATGCGCTTGTTCGCGATGACGATATTCGCGGGGTAC
>DATEOJ010000011.1:0-27564 GCA_035274235.1 Pyrinomonadaceae bacterium | reverse complement strand
TCAAAAAGCTCCCCTCCTTCAGAAGGAGGGATTGACGGGGTGGTCAAATCGGCCGCAGGCAGAAGTTTCGACCTATCGGTCGATTGACCACCCCGACCTCGCAAAGCCTCGGCCACCCCTCCTTCAGAAGGAGGGGAGCCTTTTGTTACTCCGGCCTCGCAAAGCCTCGGCCACCCTCCTTCAGAAGGAGTGGAGTCTGGCTCAGCTTGAAACTAGGAACGAGAAACTAGAAACTATCCCCCGATGAAGATCCTCGACGTCGGATGCGGCGCGAATAAGACGGCGGGTGCGATAGGACTCGACAACAACCCGAAGACCGCGGCCGATGTCATACACGATCTCGGAACGCTTCCCTATCCGTTTCCGGATAACGAGTTCGATACGATCGTCTCCAATCACACCGTCGAGCATGTCCCTGATCTGATGGCATTCGTCACCGAGCTGTATCGCATCACGAAACCGGGTGGCCGTATCAAGTTCATCACGCCGCACTACACCAACCCGGACTGGGCGACCGACCCGACGCATCGGAATCACATCAATTCCTACACCTTCAACACATTCATGCCCGAACGCGCGGTCTTTGATTTTTACACCGATGTAAAACTTCGGCCCGTTAGCGTCTATGTCTCGCTGCTCGGTCTCTGGCGGGCGATCGGTATCGAGTTCTTCGTAAACCTCGACCGCTATTCGCCCGGCCTTCGCTTCACACGAAAATTCTGGGAACACTATCTGAGCTATGCGTTTCGCGGGAAGGAGTTGTTTTTTGAGTTTGAGGTGGTGAAGTAATGGGGGGAGGGGAATAGGACGTATAGGACCTATAGGACTTATAGGACTTATAGGAGCGATATCGTTAGTAAGCGTGGACGTCCTCCGAATCATATAGGTCCTATAGGTCCTATAGGTCCCATAAGTCCTATAAGTCCTATTAGTCCTATTAGTCCGCTCGAACAAAAAGCGAACATTCTTAAACTTTAGGGCATCTGTTAACGTTAGGTCGTCTTCGTACGTCTATGTTCTGTGAGGTTTTTGCATGAAATACAGAATGTTCGCTTTTCTTATCGTTGCCCTGGTCGTCCTTAATTTGGGAGCCCCGACCTTTGCCGACTCAAAACGGGCCAAGGCAGGAGCCAACGATCTCGTCGCGTTTTTGCCGGCCTCGGACGCCGTCTCCGTCATTGATTCCAAACGATTCTTTACCGAAGCGTTGCCGAAATTGCTTGCCAATAACCCGGCCCTGCTAAAGGAGATCAATTCAAAGATCGACGACAGTAAAGTTCGGATAGGCATCGACCTGCGCGAATTCGACTCGCTGGCTATCGGCGCAACGACGCACCGGGTAAGCGAAAAGAATTACGACATCGATCCAGTGCTGATCGGTCGTGGTCAGATGGGTTCGTCTGCACTTATCGGCGCGGCTAAGCTTGCTTCGAACGGAAAATATCGCGAGGAACACGTCGGCGAACGCGTGATGTACATCTTCGATCTGCCTGCGGTGGTCGCACCGGGAACGTTTCTCGACAGGATGACCGAGATCGCGGTCGCCGCTCTGGACACAAAGGTGATCGCATTTGGTAAAGTCGCACGCGTACGGCAGACCCTTGAAGGAAAGACTCGTGTCAGCGCAGATCTTGTTGCGATGTTGGAAAGAAATTTATCGGCCGTCGGTGCGTTCGCCATCAAACCGCCGTCGGGTCTTAAGGATTATCTGCCGCTTGAAAACGACGAGCTAGGTAAAAACATCGATTCGGTCCAATACCTCTACGGCAGTGCCACCGTCGGAGCCAACGACGCGACGCTTCATGTGACCGCTCGTACTTTGCAGGACGCGCAAGCGAAGAGTTTGTATGACACGCTTGAAGGACTACAGATGCTCGGTAAGGCATTTCTCGGTGCCGCAAAGGCAGCCGACAAACAGGTCTATGCCCGAATGATCGAGAACGTGAAGTTCGCGGCAAAAGGAAATGAAGTAACGTTCGACCTTGCAGTTCCGCAGAGCGATATTGATATTTTGGTCGGGATGATCGGGAAGTAGGTAAAGAAGTATAGGACGTATAGGACCTATAGGTCCTATGCGTCCCATCTTCTAGAAGCTCTTATCATCGCTAACGAATATACGCCCCCGGTATCGGAACATCTCCCGCCATTCCGAAATGCCTTACCGTATAACCGCCGGTTCTACTCGTTAAGACATACCAGTTGCCCTCGCTCTCTCGGAACACCGCGAGATCCGTCTTGCCGTCGCGGTCGTAGTCGCCGGGAATAGGTTTGTCGGTTGGTAACCCCCATGCCCTCGGAACGTACGCACCGTTCGAACTGTTGAGCACATGCCAAACTCCGTTCGACGGTCGGAACACACCAAGGTCCGCCTTTTTATCTCCGTCGAAATCTCCCACGAGCGGAACATCTCCATCCATGCCAAACCTCGTGATCGTAACGCCGCCGTCGGTCGATCGAAGGATGTACCAGACACCCGTCGATGGGCGCCAGATCGCGTTGTCGGATTTACCATCACCGTCGTAATCGCCGGCAAGTGGATGATCACCGGCGAGCCCGAACTGAAACGCCGACCAACCGCCGTCGGAACTTCGGAGTACATACCAGACCCGAGTCGATTCACGCCACACCGAAATATCGGTCTTGCCATCGCCGTCGTAGTCGCCCGCTACAGGTTTATCGCCGGCGAGACCGAACTGAGTGATCCTCACGATTCCGTTCGAGCTGTTCTGGATATACCAGGTACCGTTGCGGAACACCGCATAATCGGTCCGACGATCGCCGTCGAAGTTTCCGGGAACGACTACATCGCCGAATTCCCCGCCGCCAAAACGCTGGGCTGAATATTGCTGGTTCCCCGAACGCGTGATATGCCAGACGCCCGTCGATGGTCGCCAGACCGCGAGGTCGGACTCGCTGTCGCCATCGAAGTCGGCGGGCTGAAGCTGAAGCGTTCCGGTGAAGTCGGCATTCGTCTGCGTCGCCGACAGATTTGTGTAGATCCTTTGCTGGGGTGAGAACACGTGATCCTGCTTCGACGCGCGGAGGATATAACTTTGAAACGTCGTCACATTCGGGATCGTGTAGTTACCGTTGGCATCGGTCGTGACGCTGGCGACGACGGTGTCGTCCTGCGGATAGTTTTTCAACTGAAGAGTCGTGTCAGCAATTCCGACACTCGCCCGGTCGACGATCCTTCCGGAGATCGAGATCGGCGACGGTTGATTTACAGTGATCGTGATCTGTACTTGCGATGTCATGTTGAACGCGTCGCGGACATCGGCCGTTATCTCGTAGGTTCCCGGCGTAGCAGGTTGCCACGTCGTGTTGACCGTCGTGTTCGTAGTCTGAACGACCGTCTGGAGAAAACTTCCGTTGTTCGCGAGCACACGGACACGATTGATGTTGTTGTCGGGATCGCTCGCAACAACCTGGATCGGGATCGACACAGGCATCGTGTAGACCGCTCCATTTATCGGGGCGATCAATTGGATCGTCGGCGGACTATTTGGTCCCGAGGTCGTGAAATTTATTCCCGTGATGTCGGTTACAACGTTTGAAAAACTGCGCGTCGTTGGCGTGAATGTAAGTCCGTTCTGCGGGTACGGCGTAATGTGATAGTCGCGGCCGCCGGGATAACCGGCAAAAACAAAATCGCCGTTCGAGTTCGTCTGCTCGGTCCACGCATAACCGCCGCCGATGTGGACTGTGATTCCCTCCATGCCGCTTCCATTTGGACCGACGATCCGGCCCGAGAGGGTCACAGTCGGAAGTAATACGTTCGCAATGACCGGGCTAGAATCTTTTACGGCATTCGTCGCATCGGTCGCCCTCGCGAAGTATCTAAATTGTCCGACGCCGACGCCGGTTAGCTGATGCTGATAAGGCTCCGATGTGTCGGTCGCGAGAAGCGTCGTCGAACCGTTGTTGTTCCGCTGATAGAAATCGACCTTCGTTATGGAACCGGCAGCACTCGAAGCGGAAGCAACAAGGTTGATCGTCGCGGGCGATGTGAATTGTTGTCCATCGGTCGGCGAGGTCATCGCTACCGTTATCTGCGTCTGAGCGGTAGCGGTGAAATTTTCATTCGGCCATTCGATGTAACCGAGATAAGCGATCGATCGGCTCGGCGGATTGACGGTATACCCGGGCATGCTTGGCGTGATCACCACGCCATCGTCGGGCGTTGTGCCAAGCCCGGTGAAAAGATAAGCGCCGTTGCTATCCGTGACGGCCTCGGCGCTGATACCGGGATTAGATGGACTCGTAAGATTGACCGTGACGTTCGCGATTCCGGTCGAGGTAATGTTGTCGATCACGCGACCGCTTATCCGATGATTTATCGGAACCACAACAAAGCTCACCGGACCCGCGGTCGCTTCTTGACCCGTCTGGGTAAACGCTTTCGCGGTTAAGGTGTGGGTGCCGGTTTGCATCACCCGCCATGTTGATGACCACGGTGCGCCGGTCAACCACGCGACAAGGGCATTGTTTTCGTCACGAACTTCGACACGTGTCACAGACGACGAAACGCTCACGCTGATCGGAACATGACCTCCCTCGACAAACGACTGCCCCTCCGTCGGACTCGTTATCAGGACATTCGCACCGGTCGGATCGACGACCTGTATATGGACGACGTTCTGCGTGTCGCCACGCAAACCGAGCTCGTCATACGGAGTCGCGTAAAGTGCCCATGTTCCCAGTGGAAGATTGTTCCATGTGAATTCATACGGCGCCCCGGTGTCAGTACCAAGAAGCACCGAACCGGTCGCCGAACTATACGCTATGAACTCGACACGCGAGATCGCGTGATTGTCATCGTCCGACGCCGTAGCCTGGATGGTCACCGAGCTGCCGACGTTGAATTGCTGTCCGTGCTGCGGACTCGTGATGAGCGATTCCGGTTCGTGGTTGCGAAGAAGCGTGAAGTCCGCCGACTGGTTCGCGCCGAGATTCGTGAAGACAACGCTCTCCGGCGCTGCAGCAAAACCGACCTTTCGCACGGTCAGCGTGTATGTCCCGCCCGCGGGTAAACTTCCAAACTGAAATGTGCTCGCACCGCTCGAGCTATACGGCAGACTGATCGCGCGATTGACCGTCCCGGTGATCGTCGCAACGATCGGGGCGTAGTTGTGATTAAAGCCATAGTTCTGATCGACCACTGTCCCGCTGATGCTGTAGACGGGTGCGTTCTCATCCGTCGGTGCGATCTTTACAACGAACGCGTCTTTCGTCGACGTCGTCACATCGCCGCCGGCTCGGGTCGTCTGAAACGCGTTCGGCGTGACGACGATATTGGTTGTGTGACCGGTGATATAGACATTGCTTGCCGCGTCTGTTGCGAGATCATATGCCCCACCGGTTCCGAGGAATGTCGAAAAAACTAAGGCGGCTCCGTCCGCTGTCAGACGCGAGGCGAAGATACTCCCGGACTGAAGCAGCGGATTCCGCAACGGAAACGAAGCGTTGCTCGTCGTCTCACCGGCGACGAAGACATCGCCGTTCGCAGCGAGACCGATCGCTGCAGGTTGATCGCTGCCGGTGCCACCAAGAAACGTCGAGAAGACGAGCGATGATCCGGCCGGATTGAACTTCGTAACAAAGCCGTCATGCCCACCGTTGAATGTTGGGTCAAATACGCCGGGCGTGGTCGGGAACGCAGTGTTCTCCGTTGTGCCCGTCACATACATGTTTTGGTTAGCATCGAGAACAACGCTGCGGATACGATCCGATTGGAGACCGCCCCCGATAAATGTGCCGAACACGACCGAGGTTCCGGTCGGGTTGACCTTGGCGAGATAACCGTCGCCACCGCCGCTCGAAAGGGGCTGATACGAACCCGGCGTTGTTATCGCTCCGGCACTGGCAGCACCGGCGATTACCGCGTTGTCGGCGGCGTCGATCGCGACATCCGCGACACCGGCGTCGTAAAGCGTCGAGTAGACGATGCCGCCCGTCGACGTCAGTTTCACGATATAACTGCCCGAGTAAAAGATACCGTTGCAGGATCCCGGAGTGTTGTTACAGAGCTGAGACTTGATAACACCCGGCGTGGTCGGAAAATTTCCAGACGTCGCGCCGCCGATAAATATGGCGTCGCCCGTAGCCTGATTGACGGCGATCGATCCGCCCAGATCGGTGTTGTTTCCGCCGAGGTATGTCGAGAAGATGATCGCCGAACCCGTTGGATTCAACTTTGCCGCGAAGCCGTCGTCGGTTCCCCCGAATGTGGATTGATAAGCGTTGACCGTCGGTAGATCTCCCGCCATCGTCGTTCCGGCGATCAGGATGTTTCCATTCCCGTCGAGCGCTACGCCGCCGCCCGATTCGTTTCCATTGCGACCTCCGAAATAGGTCGAGAACACAAGCGCCGTTCCATCGGGATTTATCTTTGTAACGAAAGCGTCGTACCAGAATGAGTTCGGCGCGTCGGCGCGCGGAAGCATCGTCGGTTTGATAGTGCCGGGGGTTGTCGGAAAGTCACGTGACGCTGCTGTTCCGACGACATAAGCGTTCCCTTGTGCATCCACCGCGATCGAGCGCCCTTCGTCGAATGCGGTTCCACCCAGATAGGTTCCGTAGGCGAGGATCGGATCGATGACAAGTTCTTTCGTTGTGTCGTACGAGGCGAGATTGAACGAAACGTCGAACGCATCTCCGCTCTTTTTGAGATCGTACGCGCTCGCGATCTCGGTCTTGGCCCCATCGATCTGCTGATAGACGAACGGTTTCAATTGTCGTATCGAACCCGACCCGGTTTCGAGCACTAGGTCGCCGGTCTTCTTATCGACGGTCGCCCGTTCCACTCCTTCGAGTTTCAGTTTGATCTGTCGCGGATCGCGACCGGGTTGGACAACAAAGTCGTATTCAAGCTGACGTCCGTTTCCGTAATAGACAAGATCGACCCCGTCGTAAACCGAGCCATACTTAACTCGACGATAGTTGGGAATATCGGTCCGCCAGTCTTCCTGCTTGTTCCCAATAAAATAATTCGACTTCCCCTCGGCGACGTCTTCGCCGTCAACCGACGCATTCTCATTCGCTCCCGCGATCGACATTCGAACTGCGGACTGACTCTCGATCTTTCCCGACTTCCCATAACGCTGCAGCGCAAGCGTCGCCTGCGTCCCCGACAAAAACAGTGTGTAGCCATGCCCGCGGGCGAGGAACCGAACTGACGCATCGGTCTGTCCGACATTCGGCTCGAAGCTCATCGGTAGCTTGCCATACGTTTCGTCGAGGTACTTCTTATCGATCGCAGGCGCGATCGCTCCCGCGACCGGTGCGTCGGCCGCCCGAGGTTCGTTCTCTACCACCGGCAAGATTCGGTTCTCACTGTTGGGTCCGAAAGCTATTAACGCACCCGCTGCGACACAGACTACAGCGAGAACCCGGGAAAGATAGGTCGAAAAGTGGCGTTTCATAAAAACCCTCGCGTATGTAATGCAGACGCCTACACAGTGCTGCTGTAAAAAGAAAAAAGACAGGTAAACCGAAATGACCGACACTGACGCGCGTTTTCGGTACAGTTGGGCTTTCTTTTAGCAACGGATGTGCCTTGGAAATGACCGGTTTTTCAGGTGTTTTCGAGACGGGACGTGCGAATTTTTGCACGCTGTACGTGGATTTATCAGATCAGCGGCGGCGGCGAGGTGGTGAGGAACGTCTGGTAATGAACTGATCGATATCCTGATTCAATTTTCCCGCCTCGAAGAGAGGAAATAACTGGAGGTTACTAGAGAGGTATGCGGCGCGCAGCTCTACGGGTCGGGAGCCGGCGCGGTTGATAACGCGGACCTTCGTTCCGCGAACCTCTTCGATCCATCGCGCGAATTCTTCTGCGCGTCCGACGGTCGCCGAGAGTAACAGCAGGCGAATGCGCGGCGGTGTGAGAATGATCGCCTCTTCCCAAACGTGTCCGCGATCTTCATCCGCGAGGTAATGCGCTTCGTCGAGTATGACAAAGTCGGTACGAACCTGTTCGCTGTTGCGGAGGGCGTCGAAGAGTTGGTTGCGATAGATCTCGGTCGTCCCGACGATGAGCGGTGCGTCCGTGTTCTCCTTGCGGTCGCCGGTAAGGATACCGACATTCTCGGCGCCAAAGCGTTCGGAGAATTCGATGTACTTTGAATTCGTAAGAGCTTTCAGCGGCGTCGTGTACCAGGCACGCTTCCCTTGGGCGAGGAGCCGTCGGATCTCCTCGCTCGCTATCCAGGTCTTGCCGCTGCCGGTCGGAGCGGTGACAAGCACGTCCTCATGTTCGATCGCCTCGAGTGCTTCGATCTGAAATTCGTCCGGTTTGAATGCTTTAGCGTCAGGGACGCCGATGCCCTGCAGGAGGTCGCGTGCAGCCTGAGCTTGATGCGGCGACTGCGCACGTTCGGTATATTGCGGCGAACTTTCTCGTGAGTGGTCTCGTTTGAACTTCCGTCCGATATCGGGGCGTGAGCGGTTTCGAGATTTATTGCGGTTGTCGCCGCGGTTACGTCGCATTCACGAATGGTAACCCATCCGATTGCGGATTTCGGATTGCGGATTGCGGATTTTGTGCGGGCTTTATGTCCGGACCTTCAAATAACCCCTCTGCAAATCCGAAATCCGCAATCTGAAGTCCGCAATCGGATGGTTAACACTGGCCGCCCCTGCCACGTCTTACAACTATTCACGTTTGGCGTGAAGTGTTAAAATTACGATTTGCTTCGCAACTCTGGTGCGGTGCAGGGCGTCTAAAATCAGCGTGATAAGTAGTTTTGATAGGACCCCGGTTTAGTTTTATGTTCGATCAGGAATTATACGAGCAAAGGGCCGCCGAGCTTCAGATGGAGCCGGGCGACCCGTTTTATAAGTACGAGATCAAGAATTGGGACTTTACGCCGAGGCTTTACAAGATCCTGACTTTCTCGGCCGTCGCGAATATTCTGGCGTTGGTGGTGATAAGTTCCTCGGGACTGCTTACCGCCCGCGGATGCGACAGCCCTTTTGTCGGACGGGTTTGCCAAGTGCTCGATACTGTTTATGTAGGAAGCCTGATCTTCGGGACCGAGAGCGAGTACGGCGATATGGACTACGAACAGACAAAGCTGTCGGATGCCGACATAGTCTGGATCGATCAGACCGGCGTGACGCCGCCCCTTACGTATCCGGCGGGATATTTCCAGCTCGCGAATCCCGAACAAAATTTTTCTACGGATCCGACGACGCTCGAGCCGGGATTCCTCGCACCTGGGATCCCGAGTAACCCAACGCTTGGTGGAAGCGGATTGCTGAACACACAGCCGATCGCACCGCCTTCGAATCCGAATCCGATCGACGGAGATCTGCCGACTGGTTCCCCGTTCGGCACACCGAATGAGAGTCCGAACACCTTCAAGGGTCGAAAGGGTCGCAATCAGCGACCGTTCGGCGGGACGACGGCGAATACGAACACGAATACTAATCCGACGACCGATGCGAACGCCAATCTGAATAACCCGACCGTTGCAGACGACGCTTGTAAAGAAGATCAGAACCAGATCTGCTTGAACAAGCGACCGCTGGCCGATAAGACAACCGATACTCTGGCCCAGGTTAATGCGGGCAAGGTCAGCCTCGACAAACCGTTTCGCGTGATGATCACCGGTACGCTGGCCCTCGCCAAGGACGGAAAGACCGTTGTTCTGAAGGATCCGAAAGCGGAACCGATCGATAAGAACTTCCCGGCAGACGCTGCGTTAACCAAGCTTGCGCAAGAATGGGTTGTAGCCGTGGGAGACGCAGGATGGTATGGCTATCTCGGAATAATGGATGCGAAGAAGGGTGTTGGCAAAAAGCTGACGGTCTTTATCGAGCAGAACGACGCGACGTTCATCGCCAATGTAAAATCCGAGCAAGCGAACCCCGAGAAGGCGAATAGTGCCGCCACCGGTCTCCGCAATCTCATGACTCTTGGAGCCCTGACTGCCAAGGAAGACGAGATCACGTTCTTAAAATCTGCAAATCTTAGTTCCGAAGGCAATCTTCTTCTTGTAAACTTTGAGATGCCAAAGGCGCAGGTCCAGGAGATGATCCAGCGTAAGCTCGCGGAGATCAAGGACAAGGCATCGAAGCCCGAAGGCAGCGCGACGATGAAGCCGGTAGATAATCGGGCCGAAAGATAGTGACCAGTCGAAAGAACAACTCGATACTTTTCCTGACGACGCTTGGCGTCTATCTCGGGCTTGTGCTCGCGGGTGGAACGGCTCCGTCCGTCTTCGCTCATGGAGCACTGACGAGGAGTTTCGAGCTGCAGGACGAGATCGAGGCGACAGATGATCTCGACAAGAATCCCGACGGCGAGACAGCGGCACTTTCGATCTCGATCAAGACCTACATCGAAGACGTTGAGCTATTCCTCAACGCTCTCAAGAAACTTGCCGACAGTAAAAAGTTTGACGCGTCGCACGACGCGTTTGAAGTAACGCAGACGACGATGCTCCCGTGCCTTCCGGCCAACAAGACCGGAAGCTATACGGCGAACACATTCGACTCTAAGAACGCTTCGATCAAGCCGTCGCTCGAATGGTTCAGCAAACTTCTAACAGACGGCTACTCGCTCGCCGACTGTCTACCGAACCAACGCTTCAACGGTGCCGAAGCGACGAACTCAAAGTTCACGTTCAAGTTTTCTGACTCGGCTCTCTCGATAAAGGTTTCGGTTCAGAAAGCGTCGCCGGAAATCGCGAAGCAACTTTCGGCGGATCTCGCGACGACCTTTGCCAAGTTCACGCCGAAGACCGACGAGATCGCCCGTCAAAAGATATTTGAGAACACCACGTTCAAATCCTCGAACGACCAGGTGTCCGTTATCACACGCCTACCTCGTGCCGCTTTAGATCCGCTGCTTGCTTCAAACGCAAAGTAGCGGCGAGCGGAACACAATCACAATCGCCAGTTCATGACGGACAACAAACTTTAGTTTGTTGAAGGTCGCAACGACAAACTAAAGTTTGTCGTCCATCGCATCGACGAACTAGCGTTTGTCGGACATGAGGACAATATGGCCGTTAATAGTTTTGCAGACAAATTAGTTAAGAAAATTTTTGGATCGTCGAGTGACATCTTTTTAAAGAACACAAGATCGATGGTCGAGAAGATCAATTCGCTTGAGCCGTCGATCGAGAAACTCTCCGACGACGAGCTGAAAGCGCAGACACCGAAGTTCAAAGAGCTCATCGCAAAAGCTCGGGACGGCATCACTGACAAGGACGAACGGCGAAAGGCCGAACAGGCGATCCTGCACGAGATTCTTCCCGAAGCGTTCGCGACTGTAAGAGAAGCCTCGCGACGTGTAACGGGCATGCGTCACTTCGATGTGCAGATGATCGGCGGCATCGCACTTCATCAGGGCAGGATCGCTGAGATGCGGACCGGTGAAGGTAAAACGCTCGTCGCGACTGCTCCGTCATACTTGAACGGGCTGACGGGCCGCGGCGTCCACGTCGTCACCGTCAACGATTACCTCGCATCGCGCGACGCGGAGTGGATGGGCAAGATCCATAAGTTCCTCGGCCTGACTGTCGGATGTATCCAGAACGACATGGATGATGTCGAGCGGAAGGAAGCTTACGCGTGCGACATCACGTACGGAACGAACAACGAGTTCGGCTTCGACTATCTTCGCGACAACATGAAGTTCGATGTCGAGTCGCTTGTTCAGCCCGATCATTACTTTGCGATCGTCGACGAAGTCGACTCGATCCTTATCGACGAAGCTCGTACGCCGTTGATCATCTCGGGTGCGACCGATGACGCGACTGACAAGTACTACACTGCGAACGCGATCATTCCGCAGCTCGAGAAGGGGCACAAGGACGAGGAGACAAAGGTCACGACGGGTGATTATCTCGTCGATGAAAAGAACCACTCGGCAGTGCTGACCGAACAGGGTGTCACGAAGGCCGAACGGCTTCTCGGAGTCGCGAACCTTTACGATCCGGGCAACATGGATCTGCTGCACTGCGTTGAGCAGGCGTTGAAGGCTCACACGCTTTACAAAAACGATCATCACTACGTGGTCCAGGAGGGCGAGGTGATCATCGTCGACGACTTTACTGGTCGCCTCATGCAAGGACGTCGTTGGTCGGATGGTTTGCACCAGGCGGTCGAAGCGAAGGAAGGTGTGAAGATCGAGCGCGAGAACCAAACTCTCGCGACGATCACGCTGCAGAATTATTTCCGCATGTACGAGAAGCTGTCCGGTATGACCGGTACTGCCGAGACCGAGGCGGAAGAATTCGGCACGACTTACAACATCGACGTCGTCGTCATCCCGACGAACCGATCGATGGTCCGAAAAGATCATTCGGACATGATCTATCGCACGCTTCCGGAGAAATGGGACGCGGTGGTTGATGAGATCAAAGAGCTTCACGAGAAGGGCCAGCCGGTGCTGGTCGGTACGGTGTCGGTTGAGAATTCGGAATTGATCGCCGATCGGCTGAAGGCAGTCGGCATCAAGCACAACGTTCTTAACGCGAAGTATCACGAGCGTGAGGCGGAGATCGTCGCACAGGCTGGTCGAAAAGGCGCGGTGACGATCGCCACCAACATGGCCGGTCGCGGTACCGACATTTTGCTCGGCGGTAATCCTGAGTTTCTTGCGGCCGAATATTTAAAACGACAAGAGATCAATCCCGACGAGGCGTCACCGGAACAGTTCGAAGCGGAGCTTGAAAAGGCCAAGCGGGTCGTCGCGGAAGAGCACAAGGAAGTCGTCGCGGCGGGCGGTCTGCACATTCTCGGTACGGAGCGTCACGAGTCACGCCGTATCGACAATCAGCTTCGCGGTCGTGCGGGACGTCAGGGTGATCCGGGTTCGTCACGTTTCGTACTCTCACTCGAGGACGATTTGATGCGAATCTTCGCCGGCGACAAGGTCCGGTCGATGATGGAATGGCTCGGGATGGAGAAGGGCGTCGCGATCGAGTCGAAGACGGTTTCGAAACAGATCGAGCGTGCACAGAAGGCGGTCGAGGCTCGTAACTTCGAAACTCGTAAACACGTTTTGAAGTACGACGACGTCATGAACAAGCAACGCGAAACCATTTACGGTTTGCGTCGCCAGTTGATGTTCGAACCTGAGCATCGCGAATACTTGCTCGGCGAGACCGGAGTTGCACGCGACCTGCTCCACGATCTGACGAGCAGCTTCTTGAACCTTCAGACTACTCCCGACAATTGGGACATCGATACGTACGCGGCGGAGATCGAAAGTATTTATGCGATTGATCCCGCGAAGGACGCAGATGTGAACTTCCGCATCGACAACCCGGACACGGTCGAAGAGAAGATCTGGAAGAAGGCGATAGCGAACTACGAGCACAAGGAAAAGATCGCGGGACCGGAATCACTCCGCGCGTATGAGCGATACATCATGCTCAACATCATCGACTCGCAGTGGAAAGATCACTTACTGTCGATCGATCAGGTCAAACAAGGTATCGGTCTCGTCGGTTACGGTCAGAAGGATCCGCTTGTCGAGTACAAGAAGCAGTCGTTTGATATGTTCCAGGACATGCTGGACCGCATTGACACAAATACGTCCAAGGCATTGTTCCACCTGGAGATCGTTTCGCGTGATGAAGAGGCCGAGCGCGATCGCCTGGAGCGTCTTGCGATGCAGCGTTCGCGACGTCAAGCTGCCGGGATGGCGTTCACCGGTGCGATGGCAACCGCAACGGCGGCGGGCGATACCGACGAGGTGCGTCACACGCCCTTTAAGCGAGATCAGCCCAAGGTCAAACCGAATGAGCCGTGCTATTGCGGTTCGGGCAAGAAGTTCAAGAAGTGCCACGGTGCGGGTGTGATCTAGTCCACTTAGACGCTGCAGACATGAAACCGCCCGGGCGCGGAGATAGACGCCAGTAATTTCCTCTGCGTCTCCGCGTCTCGGCGGTTAACTCTTATCCGTCCCGGTGCTTTACATTCGTTTGCAAATCTTTACCGATGCTCATTTCATTGGGCGAACTTCATTTACTTAGAATTAATCTAAGCCGTGAACCCTTTAGGCTGTACTTATATTTTTATGGATCTTAGCATCAACGACTTCTCCCTGAATGAGGACGTTACTTATTCCTCGGGTTCGAGCAGTTCCAACAGTCCTGTTCGAGTGTTAAAGAAGAATCAATTGACTGCCCTCGAATCCCTTGCCGGGATTCTACTGCGTGAGATCGAGTCATTGAAGAGGACTGAAGAGAGTGCTCATCACGAGATCGCGGAGGGAGTAGCTGTGAATCTCTATGACGAAGTGCAGAACTTCGAAGCCAGTCTGATCAGGTCTGCTCTGATCCGCGCGAAGGGCGTGCAAAGAAAGGCCGCAGAACTTTTGGGCGTTAAGGTAACGACGCTAAACGTAAAGATCAAGCGCTACAAGATAACGTTTGAACAACCTGAATAACTAAAAGCTAAAGCTAACGCTAAAAGGTGAAAACCGAATCCCTGTTCAAGGTATTCGGTTTTCGCCTTTTTAGTTTTTGGCTTTAGTTTCTAGCTTCCCCGCCCCCTCACATTTTTGAAGAAAATCCAAATGGATGAATCTCGACCGAAATCGGAGAACTTTAGGTGACCGGATAAATCTCCAAAATCTCGTACGGCAGACGTGTTTTCCGTACCTCCGAAGAAATCCCTCGACGGCCCTCACATCTATTTCGAACCTACTAGCCTTTCTGGAGCGGTGTGTCCGCAAATTGCATTTAAGACCTACCAGGACTTCACGCCGCAAGGCCCACGATTCAAATTTATTAACTTTTTACGTGAAAGTGAATCGGTATCAAACCTGAGGCTTCTTCTTTAGAACTTCAGAGCGGTGTGAGGCTCAAAACACTTCTAGGAGTAAACATGTTAAAGAAATTATCTTTTACATTGTCCGTTCTCTTGATCGTGCTTTGTTCGGCTTCTGCCATTTTTGCGCAGGAAACGACGGGCAGCATCGAGATCACGGTCAAGGATGCGGCCGGTGCGGTCGTTCCGAATGTAACAATGGAGATCGCTAGCTCGGCATCGTCCACGACAGCCGGCTTCAAGCGCACGGTAACTTCCGATGCGTCAGGCTTCCAGCGAATCAATCAGGTTCCGCCGGGAGTTTATACCATCAACGTCGCGGCCGGAAACGGATTCTCGGCACAAACACTAAACAATGTTCAGGTCGTCCTCGGTAAGGCCACGCCTATAACCGTCGACCTTAGCACCCAGGTTGGAGCGGTTGTCGACGTCACGGCGAATGACATCTCCGCGATCGACACGACGGATTCCAAAATTCAAACAAACATCACGGCGCAGACCGCTGAGCTTCTTCCGAAGGGAACAAACTTCGCGAGCGTTCTGAAGGTTTCGCCGGCTACCCGCCCCGAGCCCCTCGGCGGTGGATTCCAGGTCGACGGAGCGAGCGGTTCGGAGAACACGTTCATTATCGACGGTCAGGAAGTGACCAATGTCGTCACCGGAGTTCTAAACACGAACAGCAACATTCCCTTCTCGATAGTCCAGGAAGTGCAGATAAAATCGAGCGGCTTCCAGGCTGAGTACGGCGGTGCTACGGGCGGCGTTATCAACGTCGTAACGAAGGGCGGCAGCAACCAGTTTCACGGTGAATTCGGTTCGCAGTTCGAACCCGGCAGCCTCCAGGCAACCGGACGTCCGGTGTTGATCTCGCACGATGGTGCTGCTGAATATGTTCACCAGGGCCGCGACAACTACAACGCCTACTTCCCGACCGCAACTTTTGGCGGTCCGATCATCAAGGACCGTTTGTGGTTCATCGCAAGCTACACCCCGCAGATCTTTAAGCGCGAGCGAACGATCAATTACGATTCGGGTGAAACCGAAACTTACAGCGCAAAGCAGACCAACGAATACTCATTTGTACGTCTCGATGCTCAGCCGATCGACAAACTCCGATTGACCGGTTCGTACCTCTACAATCCGATCTCGGTGAGAGGCACGATCCCGTCGTATGCCACGTTGTACGACACGGTTCCTTTCAACGATGCGCTCGGACTCGAGGGTGCGGATTTCTATGACCAGACCGGCGGCCGTCAGAACTCGCAGAGTGTGACCGGTGGCGCGACCTGGACACCGACCGGAGATCTCATTCTTAGCTTCCGCGCAGGACATTACTTCCTGAATGAGAAGCTTGGTTCATACGGCTACGGCGACGTCACGATCCCGCGCGTTCTTTGCAGTGCTTCAAGCCCGCAAGAATTTCGCGCCGACTTCGGATGTTCGCGTGGTCAGTCGAATGGCCAACCGCTGTTCGAGAACACGGTATATGACGCCACGACCCGAAACACTTGGGACGCGGACGTTACCTACCTGACCGGATTTGCCGGCCGTCACGAATTCAAGGGCGGATACCAGTACAACGGTATCAGCAACAAACTTCTTAGCGGTCAGAACTCCTACATCCTGATGCGCTATGGCCAGACCATCGCCAGCTTCTCGGGTCGCAGTCTCGTGTCTGCTCCGGGTGCACAGGGCGCTGGTTATCTCTACCAGTACAGCGAAGAAGGAGACGTCAGCAGCACGAACCAGGCTATCTATGTCCAGGACAGATGGCAGCCGACGAGCCGTCTTAGCTTGAACCTCGGTCTCCGAATGGAGAGCGAAGACGTCCCGAGCTTTACTGAGGGACTGAACGGCGTCAGCTTCGGCTGGGGTGCAAAACTTGCTCCGAGACTCGGATTTGCTTACGACCTCACGGGCGATGGCAAAACCAAACTTTCGGGCTTCTACGGTTGGTTCTACGATCGCTTCAAGTATGAACTTCCCCGCGGATCGTTCGGCGGTGCGTTCTTCCACTCGCGATACTTCGAGATCATGCCGGGTACGACGATCGCAGATTATAACGAGGCCGTCGACATCACCGGCGGAAACCCCGCTATCGTCGGCGGAAGCTGCCCGACTGGCGCATCTGCTCCGACCACCCCGATCTACGGTCGTGTCCGTTGCGATATCGATTCACGCGTTCCTTCGAACTCGGGTCTCGACGTCAACGTCTACGGCGGCATCGATCCGGATCTGAAGGCGATGCGACAGAGCGAATTGTCGTTCAACTTCGAACGCGATCTCGGACACAGCATGGTGCTGAGCGCACGATACGTTCGCAAGAACGTTGACCGTGCGATCGAAGACGTAGGTGTTCTCAATCCTGAGGGCAGCGAAATCTACATCATCGGTAACCCGGGCGAGGGACAGGTCAAGAGCTTCTTGAACGCTCAGAACCTTGAGTCTCTGAAGCCGAAGCGTCTTTACAACGCACTCGAGCTGAGCCTCAACCGTCGTTTCGCGAACAACTTCTACTTCAACCTCAACTACACGTATAGCCAGCTGAGGGGTAACTACGCAGGACTTGCGAGCTCGGACGAAGCATACGAAACGTCTGACGGTCGCAACAGTCCGAACGTCAACCGTAACTTCGACCTTCCGGTCGCGGGTTACACCGTCTCGGGCGGACCGGACAACGGGCTTCTCCCGACCGATCGTCCTCACGTGTTGAAGTTCGCAGGTGCGTACAGCCTTGACTGGAACCGTTTCGGTTTTGGAAACAAGGGTAACAACGCTACCGAGTTCCAGGTATTCACGACAGCTCAGAGCGGAACGCCGCTGACGACGCGTGTCGATATCCTTGGAATCGGAACCGTCGTTCTCGACAAGCGTGGAAACCTCGGTCGTACCGAAGCGTACACGAATACCGACTTCGCGGTTCGTCATCGTCTGAAGTTTGGCAAAGACAACAGGTTCACGCTTGTTTTCGAAGCCGACCTTCTGAACGTCTTCAACCAAGCAAACGAGCTGAGCCGTAACCAGTCGCTCAGCCTCGACAGCTTTGACATTACTGACCCTGCATTCGGCGTCATCACTGCAGATGAAGCTGAGTTGCCGACCGCTTATGGTTTGGCAATGGGTCGTTTCCAACAAAGTGGTGCTCCGGGAATTCTGGATTATCTCAGCGACAATCCTAATGAGCTGTATAACCTGACAAATTCCTTCCAAGCTCCGCGTTCAGTCCGTTTTGGATTCAGGTTCATCTTCTAAGAACCGATCTCAACTTGGATAACGAAAGAAGGTCGTCCGAAAGGACGGCCTTTTTTATCTGCATACCAGTAGACACTGGTGGGATCTCAAAATTTCGAATTTCAAATTTCGAATTTCAAATTTCAAATTTGAAATTTGAAACGGCCGGTCCGGCGCCGCCTCTGCGTCCCAAAAAAAGGCAGGACCGCTTTTCGCGAGTCCTGCCTTCAAGGGCTTCCTTGTTTGAGTTAGTTAGTGGACGGCCCAACTTGCAGCCGGAAAATCGCACGAGTTAGCGTCCGGACACTGACCCCAGATCTTAGTGGTCACCGATCCGTCACTCGAGTTCCGGATCCAGAAGCGACTATTACCCGGAGTTGAGCTTGAACGCCAGATCGCCAGGTCCGTCTTTCCGTCACCATCATAGTCTCCCGGTGTTGACGAATCTCCGACTATTCCCCAGACGACAAGAGAGGTTGCCCCGGTACGATTAAGTATCCAGTGCTGACGATCGCTGCCGACGGTGCGTCGAACACAGAAGTCAGACTTACCGTCTCCATCGTAATCACCGGGGATAATGAAGTCGGTCGACAATCCCCAATTGATATACTCCGAACCCAAGTCGCTCGAACGCAAGAGTACGAACTGCCCATTCGCTGGTGACGCAGGATTCGAACGCTGCAAGCAGAAATCGTTCTTACCGTCGCCGTCAAAGTCACCGACGTTCGGGAAGAAATCGCCGTCGTCGCCAAAACCCCATGGAACGTACGTGATGTTGCCACTCGGATTATTCAAACTGCCGCGGTAAAAGAAAAAGCACTGTGCGGCAGGAGCTCCCAACGCTGGGCATCGGAACACTGCCGCGTCAGCTTTATTGTCGCCGTCATAGTCTCCGACGACGGCGGGATCATCTCCATCCTGACCAAAGATGGACACTTCTATCGTATTCGTCGTACTGCGGAGGATCTTGAAGTTTGCCGAGTTCGGAGCACCCGGAGTCCAGACTGCAATATCATCCTTCGCGTCGCCGTCGAAGTCCTCGGGAGTTAGAAAATCCGTCGCCGCATCGCCTAATTGGCCGACACCGGTTACTGCACTGTTGTTGAAGGCGGTGTACCAATAGATCGGCGGAGCCTGTGGTACCGCGGAGTCAATTTCGGTGCGGACCTTCTTACTCGGTCGCTCCTCAAGCGACGCGTAGTTCATTCGTCCCGGTCTGACGCTCAAGCCATCGGCTAACGGTGTGTTGGTGCCGCGGGCGACGGTAAAATCGGTTCGCCCGTCGCCGTTGAGGTCCACGTTGGCATCTTGCGGGACAACGGGCGCCGCCGTGATGCTCAGGTTCGCCGCTGTTACCGCACCGGTGTCGCCTGTGCAGCTATCCGTGATACGAAGCGTCCAGGTGCCATTTGGATTCGACACTCCTGAGAACGCCGCATTCATGTTTGTGGGCGGTTGCGGATTTACGGCGCCCGCTCCTCCGGAGGCGGTCGTCCGATAAGTACCCGCAGTCATCGCTACATCGGTTCCCAAGATGGTCGAAGTTTGCCACCATCCGCCGTTCGGCGGTGCCGGTGCATTGTCTGAAAAAACGTAAGTTGCTCCCAGATTCGTGCTGTCGCCAAGCCCGGTCGCCGTGGTTGAGCCGGTATGTCCAAAAAGGGTGTGGGAAGCACCGTTTGGAGCGATCAACACCGAGGTGATGTCGGACATCCACGTATGGGCCGGAGAGCCAAACGTCACGCTAACATCGACTGCCGTCGGAGCCCCGCTGAGCCCGGTCACAGAAAACGTTACGTTGCGGGGTGTTCCGGCGCCGGGATTCCAACACGGGCTGGTCCCATCAGCGATCGCTCCCACGTCCGCACCCGGGAAGTCAGCGGTCGGTGAAAGCAACGCGGATCCTGACTTTTCAGCCGGCACAGCTGCAGTACTTGCGCTCGCGATCGATGTGGAACGCACTGCGGTATAAAACAAAAAAGCCGTCGTGCAAATTATCACGACCGCGATTAGAAACAGATTCCGAGTTGATTCAGTCTTGAACCAATGCATAGCTCCCCTCCCAGCTAGTTAATTTTTATTATCGTTGGAACTTTAACTCGCCTAGGCTATACCCATTCAAGATCCTGGTCAAGAAATTTGCGGGCGTATGTCGTAGTTAGGATTTAGCTTGTCTATCCGCTCGCACAATCTTCGACGTCAATTTCGTTGCAAGGTCACGCTATCCTCGCCGTTCACCCTACAGACCAGGGGCAGAATTTACTAGTGAGGCTTAGCTGTAATGAAGAAAACATTGTTCGTAATCCCAGCGATCCTGTCGGTCGCGGTAGCCGCAATTGCATTCACAACAAACGAAGTAACTGACTTTCTCCCGGAGGCCGGCACTGCGAAACCTTCTAAAACGATGCAGGCGTTTCGCTCGGAGCAGGAGCTGAAAGACTACTTCAAGGCGCTTGCAACCAATCAACAGAAACGACGAGCGAAATCCAAGGCAGGTTACGGGGCGACGGCAGACATGGCCGCATCTGAGCCGTCACCGGCAGCAATGAAGAAGTCTCTCGAGAAGGACGACGAGTCAGTCACGAATACTCAACATGCGGGTGTCGATGAAGGCGGGATCGTAAAGGTCCATGGCGACCATCTCGTAATACTTCGACGCGGCCGGCTGTTCACGGTCCGGATCGGCGACAATGCGCTCAAACCCGCCGCATCCATCGACGCATACGCACCCGGTATCGATCCGGGCAGCGACTGGTACGACGAGATGCTGGTTTCGCAGGACACCGTCGTCGTTATCGGCTATAGCTACGGTCGAGGTGGAACTGAGGTCAATCTTTTTGACATCGATGCCAAGGGCACCCTCGCATACCGTTCCACATATCATCTTCGATCGAATGATTACTACTCATCGCGCAATTACGCGAGTCGCTTGATCGGTAACAAGCTGATTTTCTACACGCCGCAGTATCTCTGGGACTTCAACGATCCGATCCGACAGTTCCCCGCCGTGCGTCGTTGGCATAAAGGTGCGAAGCCGGAGGAATTCAAACCGATCGTCGACGCGACGCATGTGTATCGCACCGGTAAATCGCTCGAGGGATCGTACGGCGTCGCACTCCACACCGTTACGGTTTGCGATCTCGCCTCGCGCGGTTTCACGTGTACGGGCAGTTCGGTTCTCGGCCCCGCGGGTCGTGTGTTCTATGTCTCCCCGACTTCCGTCTACGTGTGGACAAGCGATTGGAACTACGGCGAGGATCGAGCAAAAGCTAGCTCGATGCTTTACAAGATGCCGCTCGATGCTTCGGCACCAAGTGCACTTGGCGTGATGGGAAGCCCGGTGGACCAGTTCTCGTTTCTTGAAAGCGATGACCAGCGTTTGAACGTGCTCATTAGGTCGGACGGACACGGCGAACAGATGTGGGGATCCGAGTTCGCTTCCGGCGACGTCGCACTGTTCCGAGTTCCGCTCGAAAGTTTTTCGGACGGAAGTCAGTCGGCTCCGTCGTATCGTTATCGCTCGTTGCCAAAACCGGAAGGCGACACATTTCAGAATCGTTTTATCGGAAACTATTTGCTCTACGGAACCGGCAGCGGATGGGGCAGACCGGAGCACAAAGATTCGGCGAACTTGTTCGCGGTCAACTGGTCGAATGGTGACGTGAACGAATTGACGTTGCGCCATGGTGTCGATCGTATCGAGCAGATGGGTGACGATGCGGTGGTCGTCGGCACAAACGGACGTGACCTTCACTTCTCTCCGATCGAATTGGGTAGCAAACCCGACGCGCGCGAAAGCTATGTGAGAAAGAACGCGTCGCAAGGAGAGTTGCGGAGTCACGGATTCTTCTACAAACCCGACGGCGAAAACACGGGCATGCTCGGTCTGCCCATCGCGCGCGAAGGCCGATCCGGTTATCGGCATCTGGTGGAAGGTTCGGCAGCGATTCTGTTTGTGCGAAACGAGCGTCTTAATTTCTCCGAGATCGGAGAGCTTGAGTCGGGCAAGACCGTCTCGAACGACAACTGCCGCGCTTCGTGCGTCGACTGGTACGGCAACGCCCGTCCGCTGTTCTTACGGAATCGTGTCTTTGCCTTGCTTGGTTACGAGATCGTCGAGGGAACCGTCGATGACGGCCGTCTTCGTGAAATGCGTCGCGTAAATTATTCGCCTGGTCAGGATAGGCGAGCCGGTATGGAGTAGCTCGCGGAAAGGGGGAGGCAGGAGTCGGGAGACAAGAGACAAGACGTCTTTCGTCTCGTGCCTTGTGTCTCCCGACTCCTGTCTCCTGTCTCCTGTCTACCGCCCACCGCCTACGGTCTGCTACTTACCTATCTTCATCAAACTCCCGCCGCCACTGATCTGACGCCGTCCCGCGACCTGCTCTGCCTTCGCAAACGCACGGAGGAAGTTCTCACCTAGCACCTTGCGGATCTCCTGCTCGGTGTAACCACGATGAAGCATTTCGTAGGTCACGAGCACGAGATCTTCCATACCGTTCATGCCGGTGGGGAGATAAGGCACGCCGTCATAGTCGGAGCCGATACCGATGATGTCGATACCCGCGACCTTCTTCATGTGATCGATGTGGTCGACGATCCGTTTGTAGTCGGCAATGTAGATCGGATTCTCGGCAAGCAGCTTCCGCTCGGCCTCGTTGAATCCTTGCGCGTTACCCGCAAACTGCTTTCGGAGCGCCTCCATCTGCGGTCGCAGACGTTCAGCACGAGCAGTGTCTTCTTCCGCCGTCCGTTTATCGAGGAATGCGGGATAAAAGTTGACCATTATCACGCCGCCGTTTTGAGCGACGCGCTTTAGCACGTCGTCCGGAACGTTTCGAGTGTGATCCCGCACACCTCGAGCGGATGAGTGGGACGCGATGATCGGTGACTTCGTAACATCGAGTACATCGTTCATCACCTTTACCGAGACATGTGAGATATCGACGAGCATTCCAATTCGGTTCATCTCGCGAACGACTTCCTTTCCAAAGTCGGACAGCCCGTTGTTCTTCACCTCGCCGGCATGAGCGTCCGCCCAGTCATGCGAGACATTGTGAGTGAGCGTCATGTAACGAATGCCGAGCCGATAGAAGTTACGCAACGCATAAAGCGAATTCTCGATCGCATAGCCACCCTCGATCCCCATCAAAGAGCAGACCTTGCCGGTTTTCTTCGCGGCGCGAATCTCCGCCGCGGTCGTGCACATCGATAGTTGACCCGGATGCTTCTCGACCTCGCGGTACGTCGCGTCAATGAGATCCATCGCACGCCGCATCGAATCGTTAGTCTGCATCCGGTTGCCGCCGACGTAGATCGAGAAGAACTCACCGGTGATGCCGCTCGACTTAAATCTGCCCAGGTCCGTATGGAACGGATCGCCGTCGCGATGGAACTTGCCGATCGAGTTGGTCGAGAGATCAAAGTCTTCGTCGACCATAGGTGAAGTGATGTCGTTATGACCGTCGACGATGATCGCTTTCTGATGGATCTTCAGAGCCTGAGCCCAGAGTTTCGGATCAGCGTCGGCAGGCATTTTCTGCGCGAGAACAGGAACTGTAATCGTCAATAAGAGAACGAGTATTGTTGTTTTCATCGGATTAATAGGTGGTGTGTTTCCAGCGTAAGTGTACCGTCTTTCTCGACCGAGCAAAACCGCCGGAATAAAGAATGATTATGGTTTTGACACTTTCGTTACGGATTCGTTAACCTAAATCAGGTTGCCAAACTGACTGATTTTTATTCCTCATCCAGTCTTGCAGTGCAGCTAATAAAAAAAGATTTGGATGACGATAGTTTCTCTTGAGCGATAGAGCTTCGCCCAAAAGGCCAATCGTTTTTTTATTTGGTGGCCCAGAAGAAAGATAAAGATCTCGTTGAAGTAGTACACGCTGATGTATCCGCCTCCGCTAAGGAAGGAATGGGTCCGTCGGCCCCCTCTGTGACGGCGCTTACCGCCCCGCCCGATGGCTTTTATCGCGATCTCATCGAGAACGCGAACGACATTATCTACTCGCATGATCTTGCGGGAAACTACCTTTCGCTAAACAACGCGGCTGAAAAACTATTCGGCTATACGCGCGACGAACTGCTGGAAATGAATATGCAGCAGATCGTTGATCCGTCGAGCCTCGAACTCGTGCGCGAAATGATCTCGAAGAAGATCTCCGGCGAAGTTTCGAAGACGTCGTATGAAGTTGAGTGCATTGCGAAGGCAGGTCACAAGATCACGCTCGAGGTTGTAACCAGTCTTTTCTACAAAGACGGACAGCCGATCGCGGTCGAAGGTATCGCGCGTGACATCACCGATCGTAAACGGACCGAAGCCGCTCTGCTTGAAGCTCACTCCGCGTTACGCGCCGTGTTCGCGGCGATGAACGACGTCATCCTGGTTCTCGACGCCGATGGCCGCTGCCTTAAGGTTGAAGAGACTAACGCTCCGGAACAGTTTCGCCCGCCCGTCGATCTAGTCGGACGGACGCTCGATCATCTTCTTCCCCGCGAGGAAGCGGACCGGATCGTGTCAGCTATTCGAAGGTCGCTCGAGACTCGCGAGTCAGTCGAGCTTGATTACAAAACGACGATCCTCGGAAAGAACTACTGGCTTGTCGGTATTATCTCGCCGATGCTCGAGAACACGGTCGTGTTTGTGTCGGGCGATATCACGCAGCGAAAGTCTGCCGAAGCCGCTCTTCGAAAGAGCGAGGCCGATCTCAATACCGCGCAGAAGATCGCTCGCCTCGGCAGCTGGGAGCGGTTATACGCGAATCCCGATACGAGTCTCGACACCGACTCGTTTGTCTGGTCCGACGAGTTCTACCGGATCTTCGGTTTCGAACCTCAGGAGTTTCCGCCGTCTCTCGAAGCGTTGTACGACGCGATCCATCCCGAAGACCGCGAGATGGTGCAGTCGACGCTGACACAGGCGTTGAACAAACAGCTTCCATTCGAGATACGGCACCGCGTTTTGCTGCCGAATGGCGAAAAGCGATTCGTCTTCGCCCGAGGTGAAACGACCTTCGACCCGATGGACGGACGTGCGATCAAGACCTTCGGAACCGTCCAGGACATAACGGACTACGTCCTCGCCGCCGAAGCACGTTACCGAAGCGAGCAGCGATTCCGCGAGCTGGTCGAGAATGCGAACGACATTATCTACACGCACGACCTCGAAGGTAATTTCACATCGCTGAACAAAGCTGGTGAGAGGATCACCGGCTACTCGCGTTATGAAGCATTTCAGAAGAACATCGCCGATGTCGTCGCGCCTGAGTATCTCGACATTGCGCGGACAATGCTTGCGAGCAAGACCGCCGGTGATAAGCCGACTGTTTACGAGCTCGAGGTCATCTCCAAGGATGGCCGTCGGATAACGCTCGAGGTGAGTACTACCCTGCTTTACCTTGAAGATGCGCCGGTCGGTGTTCAAGGAATCGCTCGTGATGTTACCGAGCGCAAAGCCGCCGAAGCGGCCCTTCTGTACAGCGAAACAAATCTCGCGATCGCACAGCGTATCGGACGGGTCGGCAGTTGGGACCTCGAGTTTTACGACACGACTGATCTGACAAATAACCGGTTGCGTTGGTCCGACGAGATGTTTCGCATCTTCGGACATGAGCCCGGGGAGTTCGAGGTTACGCGAACATCGTTCTACGACCGCGTGCATCCCGAAGATCGGGAGTACGTGCAGCAGAAGGTCGCGGAAGCAGTCGCAACCCGCTCACGACTCGAGATCGAAGGCCGGATAATTCATAAGAACGGATCAGTGCGTTTGGTTCAGGCTCAGGCCGAGGGTTTCTACGACGAGTCAACAGGATTGCCGGCCCGGATGTTGGGCACGACTCGCGATGTAACGGAACAGCGACGCGCCGAGGCGGCTCTTCGCGATAGCGAGCAACAATTCCGCGATCTTTTCGAACACGCAAACGATCTTGTCTGCACATTGGATCCGGCGGGACGTTTTATCACGCTCAACCGAGCCGGCGAGACGATCACCGGTTACAGCCGGTCGGAGGCTCTGAGCCGCACGCTGCCCGAGATCGCGACTCCCGATTCAAAACGGCGAGCGATCGAGTTTTGCGAGAGGGCCGTGAAGAACGAGCGTACAAGAGACGTCGAGATAGATGTTCTAACAAGGGATGGACGCGTTGTCTCGATCGAGATCAGTGCACGCCGATTGGTTAAGAACGATAACGTCGTCGGTCTCCAATGTATCGGTCGTGATGTAACCGAGCGCAAACTCGCTGAGGCGTCACTCCGCAATTCGATCTCGCTTTTGAATTCAACATTTGAATCGACGGCTGACGGGATAGTCGTGTTGGATCTCGAGGATCAGCTAGTCGTTTACAACGAGCGGTTCGTCGAGATGTGGCAGATCCCGCCCGAACTGCTCGAGTCGCGGGACGTTCAAGACATCCGAAAACATGTCATGAGCATGATCGAGGATTCCGGTCCGCTGCTCGCAAAGTTTGCACGGCTCAGCGCAAACCCGCAGGCGACATCGGTCGATCTCATCAAGGGCCGCGACGGACGATACTTCGAAAGATATTCCCAACCGCAGTTCATGCAAGGGAAACCCGTCGGGCGTGTGTTTGCTTACCGCGATATTACCGAACGCATGGTCGCGGAAGAGAAACTCCGCTTCGAGGCTCACCACGATTCGCTGACTCAGCTTCCGAATCGTTTGGAGTTCACAAATCTTCTAAAGGCGGCGATCGATCGTGCGGGTGACAATAATCATTACCGATTCGCAGTTCTCTTCCTCGACCTCGACAGGTTCAAGGTCATCAACGATAGTCTCGGCCACGTTGTCGGAGACAAGTTGATCATGGCAGTCGCTGAAAGATTCGTCGCATGTGTGCGACCCGGCGACGTGGTCGCACGTTTTGGCGGCGATGAGTTTACGATCCTGCTTTCACGGGTTCTCGATGAGGCCGGTGTCCGGCAGGTCGCCGATCGTCTGCTAAGTGTCCTTACCCTGCCGTTCGATATCGACGGGTATGAAGTCTTCACGAGTGCGAGTATTGGAATCGTGCTGTCCGACGAGTTTTCGGGCAGTGTCGACGACTTCCTCCGCGACGCCGACGTCGCGATGTATCGAGCGAAGGAAGCGGGCAAGGCTCGCTACAAGATATTCGACACCGCGATCCATGCCGACAAAATGACGTCGCACCAACTCGAGATCGATCTTCGTCACGCGATCGAGCGAAACGAGTTGGAGGTCTTCTATCAACCCATTGTCGAACTTGAGACGGGCTCCGTCCGAGAATTCGAGGCGCTGGTTCGTTGGCATCATCCGGCCCGTGGTCTGCTGACGCCGATCAGCTTTATCGATGTCGCTGAGGAGACGGGCCTGATAGTCCCGATCGGTTGCTGGATCCTCGAGAAAGCATGTCGTCAGATCTCCGAGTGGCGTCGCGAGGTCAACTTCCCTCTCTCGGTTAGCGTCAACCTGTCAGCCAGACAGCTTGCTCATCCGGCCTTGGCCGCTCAAGTAAGCAGCATCCTTGCCGAGACCGAACTCGAGCCCGGCAGTTT
>DATEOJ010000010.1:0-7378 GCA_035274235.1 Pyrinomonadaceae bacterium | reverse complement strand
CCAGACTTTCGGGTCAAGATCGACATCGACGTCGGGCGGGACGCCCTTATTCTCGACATCGAGCTGACCTTGTAAGTTTCTAAACGCTACTCGCGGAGCCGTGACCTGTCCTCCATCGATCAGCGTCGGGTAACCGTAGATCCCCACGAGTCCGCCCCACGTGCGGCGTCCGACGAGTGTTCCGAGTTTGTTCTCGCGGAACAGCCACGGCAGAAGATCTCCGCCGGAACTGGAATACTCGTTGATGAGCATCGCCTTCGGACCGTAGATCGCTCCGACGGGTGTCGTGAAATCCTCTCCCTCGCGCGTCGACCAATAATTCATGAGCGGCTTCGCCATGTACCCGATCATGTAATCCGCCGCCGCACCGCCGCCGTTGAACCTCTCATCGATAACCGCGCCTTGTCGATCGATCTGCGCAAAGTAGTAGCGATTGAAGTTCGTGTAGCCGGCTCCACCGGTGTTGGGCAGATAGATGTACGCCAGTTGACCGCCGCTAAGCTCGTCGACTTTCCGACGATTGTCTTCGATCCAGGCGAGGTTTCGAAGCCCTCCCTCGTTGCCCACGGGTACGACAATAACTTGTCGGGCGCCGGTACCATACGGATTGGTACCAACCCGGATAGCGATCTGCTTACCGGCCGTTCCCTGGAAGAACGAATAAATGTTGTCGGTCGCCCGCACCTCGCGTCCGTTTACCGCCAATAGATATTCTCCCTCGCGAACGTCCACACCGGGTTGCGTGAGCGGTGCGACGAGATTTGGGTTCCAGTTTTCGCCGTTAAAGATCCGCTTGAACCGGTAACGGCCGTTCTCGATCGCGTAGTCCGCACCTAACAGACCGCCGCTGTATCGCTGCGGCTGCGGTGCGTCGCCTCCTCCCGAGTTGTGATGTCCAACAGCCATGTTCCCCAACATCTCCTGGAAGAGATAATTGAGGTCCGCACGCGTTGCGACTGCGTCAAGGTAAGGTGCGTAGCGCTTTTCTGCGGCCGCCAGATCTAGTCCGTGAAACGACGGATCGTAGAAGAAGTCGCGCTGGATGCGCCACGCTTCGCGATACAACTGCTTCCATTCCGCACGGGGATCGATCTGCACTTCCATCTCGCCCAGATTCAGAACTCCCTCGCCGGGCTTGAGCGGTGCAGTCGTAGACGCGATCGTGTAGCGAGCCGGCATCTGCCCGAAGAGCATCTTCTCGCCGTTAGCGGAAACATCGAATTGCGTCACGCCATCGAGAACCTTCTCGGCTTTACGCTTGTCGACATCAAAACGATGGACTGCCGCTCCGAACTGCGGTGTCGCCCCAGTTCCGCTTGGCGGAATTGCCTCGAGCAAAAAGAACGATGCCGCCTTTCCCGGTACCAACGCTGCATACGGCCGAGCTTGCAGCGGTAACGCGACGATCCGCTGTCCGATACGATCCAGATCGACGACTACGTTCACCGGTTCGGGTTTCGCCCCGGGACCTTTCGGTGCCGGCGTCGCCGCAGCATCAACGATCTTTTCTTCGTCGCTCTCCGGCGACAGAGGCGAAGGGTCTTTCGCACTCAACACCACTGCATAAACGCTCCGCGTCGTCTGGAATGGAAAGCCCGACATATCGAGCCAACCGGTCGTGGGACCGTTGTCCGTGCTCGCGGTGAAGTAAACGTACTTACCGTTGCGGTCGAACGCTGCGTATCGTGCGTCGCTGAGTCCGTCCGTCACGCGCGTCACTTTTGCGCCGGCGACCGAGTACAGATGAACGGCACATAGGCGATTCCTCAGTTGCTTCGTGTAGACGATCCATTTGCTGTCGGGGGACCAGTTCGGATCGAACACTTGGACCGGATTCTCGAACGGGTTGGTGTCGACTTTTACCGGCGTCCCTTTCTCGACCTCGAGATACCAGATGTTCAGTCGCTTGTCAGTAAACAGGATCTTCTTGCTGTCGGGCGAAAACTTCGGCGTGTAGAAATACGACGACGGATTTCCGAGACTTATCTTTTTGACCTCGCCCATTCCAGTTTGGTCGCGAAGATGTAACGCATATTCGCCTGACTCGTCAGAGAAGTACGCGATCCACTTTCCGTCCGGGGACCACGCCGGATCGCGCTCGGCAACGCCCGGTGTGTTCGTGAGATCCCTGGCATTTCCTTTCTCTGCCGGAACGCTAATGATCTCGCCACGTGCTTCAAAAACTGCGCGGGCACCGGTCGGTGACAATGCGAGGTTCTGAATTCGCGCCGCAACTCGCTCGTAGCGCGGACGAACTTGAGAGAAATCACCGTTCAGCGTGATGTTAACTTTCGACGCTTTCCCGGAGGCCGGATCAAAGATGCCGATACTGCCGAATTGCTCGTAGACGATCGCGTCCGGTCCGGCCGAAACCGTTTTCAAATCTAGACCGCTGTTCGGAACAGCTTGCACCACTTTCTTGCTACCCGTGTCGTACGAGTAAAGTGCGACCGGGCCGCTACGGTCGGAGAGAAAATAGATGTTGTTGCCGAGCCAAACCGGCGAGTAGTCGTTTGAGTTTTGCCGCGGGATCTCTTCGACCGATGAATCGCTAAGATTCCCGATCCAGATCTTCGTCGTCCGGCCGCCGCGATATTTCTTCCACTGTTGAAACGCCGGAGCTAGTGGCATGTACGCGAGCTTTGAACCGTCGGGTGAAAATGAAGCGGCACCGCCGGCCATGGGAAACGGCAGTTCGGCCGGGAGACCTTCCCCCGATACCGGCATCGTGTACATCTTTGGCGCCGGCATACCAGTCCCGCGGCCGGATAAGAACAACACCGACTTGCCGTCTCGCGTCCAACCGATCACCTGATCATTCCCCGGATGAAACGTAATGCGCTTCGGTTCGCCGCCGCTCGCCGCGACGACGTAGACATCAACGTTCCCGTCGTACTCTCCGGTGAACGCAACCCATTCGCCGTCGGGCGAGAAAATAGGATTCGACTCGCTGCCGATGTTGCTCGTTACACGCTCGGCACTGCCGCCGCTTCTCGCGACTCGCCAGAGATCCCCGGCGTACACGAACACGATGGAGTTCTTGTTGATCGTCGGCTGGCGAAAGAGGGTCGGAGTGCTCGACTGACTAAACGATAAGATCGGAGTCGCCGCGATCACCAGTGCAATCTGGATAAGGATTCGTCTCATATTCTTTCTCTATTTATAACTGCCGTCCGAGGGGCGTTCCTTTGTGATAGTCGGGATAAGCGGGCCGCTTGTATTCCTTCGGCGGGTTCCGCTTTAATTCTTCAAGTAACCATTCGACAGCTTTCTCAAGCTGCAGATCGCGGCCACCGCGCCAGGCGGATGGGTCGAGCTCAACTTCGACGTCAGGTGCGACGCCGACATTCTCGACTTCCCACTCTCCGTTCAATCCATAAACCGCTCCATTCGGAGCACGCACGGTACCGCCGTCCATCAACATAGGGATTCCGGCCGCTGCAACGAGACCGCCCCACGTCCGCTTACCGACGAGCGGTCCAACGTTAAGCTTCTTAAAAAACCACGGCATGGCATCACCGCCCGAACCGGCGAGCTCGTTGATCAGCATCACCTTCGGACCGTAGATAGCGCCCGCCGGAACGTTCCAATCCTTTCCATCGCGAAACGCGATCTTGGCGAGTTGCCGCCGACTTAGATACTCGACGACGTAATCGGCCAGGAGTCCGCCACCGTTGAAGCGCTCATCGATCACCGCGCCGTGTTTGTTCGTCTGCGAGAAAAAGTAACGGTTGAAACTCGTGTAGCCCGGACCACCGGTATTCGGGATGTAGACGTAACCGAGTTTGCCATCGCTCAGCCGATCGACGGTCCGACGATTGTCCTCGATCCACGCAAGGTTCCTGAGACCGTTCTCGTTACCAACCGGGACGACCGTCACGTCGCGCGAGCCTTTGCCGTCCGCTGTCGGGCCAACTTTGATCACTACTTGTTTCCCTGCGGTGCTTTCAAAAAACTGATAGAGGTTATCGCTCGATTTCAGATCGCGTCCGTTGACCGCTAAGAGGTAGTCGCCGCCTTTCACATTCACCCCAGGCGCAGTAAGCGGTGCTCGCAACTGGGGATTCCAGTTCTCTCCGTTATAGACGCGTGCAAACTTATAGCGTCCGGTGTCCACTGCGTAATCCGCACCTAGCAAACCGACCGACACCGGTGTGACGCGAGGCTGATCTCCGCCGGCGATAAACATGTGACCGATCGTCATCTGATTCAGCATTTCGCGGAACAGATAGTTCAGATCGTCACGATGTGCGACCGCATTGAGATACGGCTCGTAGAGTTTTTTAACCTTTGCGATGTCGAGACCGTGCGTGCCGGGATCGTAGAAGAAGTCGCGCTCACCGCGCCAGATCTCGTTGAACATCTGACGCCACTCGACACGGGGGTCGACATACGTTTCCATGTCCGCAGTCTTCACAATACCTTCGCCCGGTCTCGTCGGTAAGGTTGTTGAAACGAGTAACCACGAGGGCCCCTGGCGATACAACATCTTCTCGCCGTTGGCCGCGATCACCACGCTGTTGACTCCGGCTTTGACCTCTTCGAACTTACGCTTCTCAAGGTCGAATTTGTGCAATGTCACGCCACCCGGTGCGTCCGGTGCTGCGGGTGCGACCGGAACCTCAGTGATGAAAATCGTTCCCGCCTTTCCGGCGAAAAGGTCCGAGTAGTTGCGTGCGGGAATCTGCGAAATGGTGATGACGCGTTGGTCGATCCCTTCAAGATCGACGCGCGTCGGTTCCGGCGGTTTGGGTGCAGGCGCGGCTTGTGGAGTCGGCGAAGGTGTCGGCTGTGCGTCCGGTGTGGACGTCGCGGCCGGCGTGGCGGTCGCCGCCGGCGTCGGCGACGGCATGGCCGGTTTCGGTTCGTCCTTCTTTTCCGGTGCGATCTTCTCCTCGTCACTTTCGGGAGCAAGCGGCGAGGGAATGTCGTTTCTAAGTACGACCGCGTAAACGTTCCGCGATGTCTGATGATCTATCCCGGAAAGATCCGCAAAGCTGATCGTCGGTCCGAGGTTTGTGCTCGCCGTAAAGAAGACGTACTTTCCGCTTTTATCGAATACCGTGTAACGCGCGTCGCCGATCCCGTCGGTGATCCGATTCGACATCTTCTTATCCAACGAGTAAAGGAAGACCGATCGCAAACGATTATCGAGCTGCCTCACATACGCGATCCATTTTCCGTCGGGCGACCAGGAGGGATCGAGTACATCGTCAGGTCGTCCGAAAGTATTCGTGTCGACAATTACATTCGCGCCGGTTGCAACGTCCACATACCAAAGATTCACGCGCTGATCTCTGTACGCGATCTTCTTGCTGTCGGGCGACCACACCGGAGCAGAAAAGAATCCGGGTGCATCACCAAGTTTGATCTTTTTGACCTCACCCATGCCGGTTTGATCACGAAGATGCAATGCATACTCGCCCGACTCATCGGAGAAATACGCGATCCATTTTCCGTCCGGCGACCACGCAGGTTCTCGCTCCATAACACCGGTCGTGTTCGTCAGATTGCGGGCATCGCCCTTATCGACCGGAGCGGAGATGATCTCACCTCGTGCCTCGAAAACAGCGCGGACACCGGTCGGGGAGACCGCCACGTTTTGAATGCGTCCACCGACTTTCTCGAATCTCGGCCGCACGCCCGGGAAATCTCCGACGACACGGATGTCGACCTTCTTCGGTGTTCTCGAACCGGGGTCGAGCGTGAAGATCGCACCGAACTGCTCGTAGACAATTGAACCTGCACCAGCCGACGCATACTTGATGTCGAGGCCGGTGTTATCAAAGACTCGCTCAACTTTTTTCGATCCGGTTTCGAATGAATAAAGACCGACGATCCCGTTGTCGCGGTCCGAGAGGAAGTAGATCCTGTCGCCGATCCACATCGGACATTTGTCGTTCGAGTTTTCGCGAGGCACTTTTTCGACCGTCGAATCGGATAGCTTCGCGATCCAGATCGGCTGAGTTTGTCCGCCCGCGTAATGCTTCCAGTCGCTTTGCCATTGCGACAGCGGTTCGTACGCAATGAACTTTCCATCGGGCGAGAACCAGCCGCGATCAGCAAGCGGGAGCGGCACTGCATCGGGAAGACCGCCACCAGAAGCGGAGATGGTGAATAGGCGCGAATTACCCGAGTAGCTATCTCGGGTCGAAGCAAAGAGGATGCTTTTGCCGTCGGGCGTCCAACCCGAGACTTCGTCGACGGACGGATGATAAGTCAGACGCCGCGGAACACCACCGACCGTGGGAACTACATAGACGTCAGTGTTCCCGTCGTATTCGGCCGTGAACGCGATGAGCGTTCCATCGGGCGAGAAGTAAGGACTCGTTTCGATACCGATGCCGGACGTGAGCCTCTTGGCGTTACCACCGGCTCGCGGTACGGTCCAGAGATCACCCGCGTACGAAAAGGCTATCTCAGTTCTGCTGATGGTCGGCTGGCGGTACAGGGTCGGACTACTGGATTGCGCAGCCGCGGACACGGCGGCAAATACGACTGCGGCAAAGGCGAAGATCTTGTTCACGCGGTTCTCTCCGATTCGGAAGCGATTCAATCCGCCTTCACGCGGACGCGCGGGGCGTTCAATTAATTCTTTTGTACAGGGCGATGGTTATCGGATTGTACGGCAAATCAATCTGATTGTTGAAGCTTACGGAGGTGAGAAGAAAATGTTTCTCTGCGCTTACGAGAGGCATTTCCTTCCTGCCCTCGGTATTTTTCTCAAGTGAGAGTGACACTCGGAATTGCACGACCTGCGTAGGACGGGCATTCCTGCCTGTCCTCTGTAGGATCCCGAGTTACGACCAGTCAGTAGGAGCATGACCGCGAGATCAATTCTGCCCATAGTTACCTGGATCCCAGATTACAACTCACTCCAGAGACGGTGGACGAGGACAGGCAGGAATGCCTGTCCTACGCGGGACGCGAAACTCGAATGGAACCTGTTGTCGACTGCTTAAGCACGGCAGACGGGAATGCATGCGTTTGATTAGCAACTCTTGAAGGCTCGTCTCTCAACCAGAGTCTCGCCGATCTGCTTCGCGGTGCGGGTGATCGACAGCCCGCCGAGATTTGTACAGCGCAGCGTGTTATGGATCCGATCGCCGACCTCTTTCATCGTATCGATCACCTCATCCAGCGGGATCAGGTGCTCGTAGTTTGAAAGCGCCATGTTCGCGCATGCGACTGCGTTCGTCGCGGCCATGACGTTTCGGCCCAGACAAGGCGCTTCGACGCGGTTGCCGATCGGATCGCAGATCAATCCGAGCGAGTTCTGCAAAGCTAACGACGCTGCTCCGATCGATTGCGAAAGCGTCCCGCCCGCCATCATGACGATCGCCGCCGCAGCCATTCCTCCGCCCGAACCAGTTTCGGC
>DATEOJ010000009.1:0-4767 GCA_035274235.1 Pyrinomonadaceae bacterium | reverse complement strand
ATCGAGATAATTAACAACAAGATCTACTCGGCCAACGGGCGCGTTGTCGACGTGAGCCTCGGTACGCACTACGGAACTTATCTCGGTCTTGGTTCGGAGAACGCCGTCGCGATCGACACGCCGAACAATCGCGCCATCTTTGTAACCAACGTCAACGGGGCCTACTCGGTCCGCGTGTATGAACTCGGCACGTTTCGGTTTATCGGCAGTGTGCCGCTTCCCTCGCTCGGCCTTGTTCCGCGCAAACTTGTGCGTTGGGGAACGAATGGGCTCGCTCTTCGAACCGACTTCAGCCGCGTATTTATCATTCAAACAAATCTTATCGACGGTGGTGGACCGGTTCCGACTCCTTCGCCGACACCTCAGATAACACCGACACCAACACCCACACCGGCGACGACCTTTATTCGCCAGCTAAACATACCGGCGAACGATCTGATGGTGAACAGCTTTAACGAGATCGTCGCCACGGTTCCCGGCAGTGCGGGAGCACCGCTTGGGAACACGATGACGCATATCGATCCCGCGACCGCGCAGGTTCTAGCGTCGACGTTTATCGGAAGCGAACCCAACAAGATCGCTGCGTCAGATGATGGTCAAACACTCTGGACGACGCTGACCGGTGCGACCGCGATCCGGAATTACAACTACCAGACGCGGACGGCGGGTACGCAGTTTGTGCCTCCCGCGGGTTTCCAGACTCCTCTCGATATGGCGGTGATGCCGGCGAGCCCCGGGACGATCGTGATCTCCGGCTCGAGTACAAACGGAATTCTCGTGTTTGATAACGGCGTTCAGCGCGCACCCGCGACAACCGGCGGCGTCTACGGAATAACGACCCTCGCATTCTCGAATAGCGGGAATATTCTCTACGGCTTCAACGGCCACCACACGGGATTCGACCTGGTTAAATTTACGATCACCGACACGACGGTAACGGGCAGTCGGATCGCCGAGAATCTGGTCTCCGGGTTTGGAACGGCGATGAAGTTTTACAACGGGCTTATCTATACGACCAACGGAAGGGTTATCGATCCGGAGACGCTCAATTTGGTCGGGACGTTTCAAGGTGGAGGTTCGTCGATGGCGATCGATCCCGCGTCGAACCGTATCTTCTTTATAAACGAGAACGCGATCTCCGCATTCGATCTGCAGACCTATGTCCCACTCGGCACGACACCCGTGACGGGTTTCAGCGGAACTCCGACGTCGCTCGCTCGTTGGGGAGCGAACGGTCTGGTCTTCCGCGCACCGAGTTCGTTCGGCAGCTCGGACAGCAGTATCTATCTTGTGCAGTCGGCGTTGGTCTCGACTGACGCCCCGATCCCGAGCGGTCTCAAAATGAACGCTCAGTTCGTGACGGTTTCCGAATCGTCGTTCAATCCGGTCGTGACGGTGACCCGCACTGGTGAACCGTCGACTACAGTGTCGGTTGATTACGCAACGGCTGATGGTACTGCGGTGGCCGGTTCGGATTATTCGCCTCGCTCAGGCACGCTTGTCTTCGCACCGGGCGAGACGAGTAAGACTATTTCGCTGCAGATGATCAACGACAATATCTTTGAGGGTCCGGAGAACTTCACAGTAAATTTGTCGAATCCGACCGGTCCGAACGCATTCATCGTTTCGCCGAGCACGACAACCATAAACGTCAACGACAACGATCCGCGACCAAGTATTACAAGTGCGGGCACGACCGTTTTGGAACCGGCGATCGGCACGACTTCGACGGCGAACGTACAGGTGCAGCTCTCGAATCCGTCCGTCGAAACCGTAACGGTTAACTATTCGACGACGAGTTCGACTGCGACACCGGGAAGCGATTACGTGACAACCAACGGCGTCGTCACATTCGCGCCGATGGAAACGGTGAAATCTGTTCCGGTGCAGATCCTGGCGGATCTCGCGTCCGAACCCGACGAAGTTTTCTCGGTCAACTTTACGAACCCGACCAACGGAACCGTGACGCAAGGAGCAGCGAATGTCACGATCCGGAATCTGAATCACGCCGCCCACGCATTCGATTTTGACGGTGATGGAAAGACTGATGTCGGGATCTATCGTCCGTCGAATGGTCAGTGGTGGATCAATCGAAGTTCGACCGGTATGACGACGGCGGGTACGTTCGGTGCATCGACCGACGTGATCACGCCGGCCGATTTTACCGGCGACGGAAAAACCGATATCGCGTTCTTCCGGCCGTCGACGGGCTTGTGGTTTGTCCTTCGATCGGAAGACTTCTCTTACTTCTCGTTACCGTTCGGGACGGCTGGTGATCTTCCCGTTCCCGGCGACTTCGACGGAGATGGGAAAGCTGACCTGACGGTGTTCCGCGCTTCGACATCGACGTGGTACATCCGCCGCTCAAGCGACGGTGGTGCGACGATCCAGGGATTTGGATCGACGGGTGATATTCCCGTCCCGGCCGACTACGACGGTGACGGCAAGACCGATGTCGCGATCTATCGTCCATCCACCGGCCAGTGGTGGGTGCAGCGTTCAACCGCGGGGGTGGCCGTGCTGACGTTTGGTGTTTCGACAGACAAACCTGTCCAGGGTGACTACACCGGAGATGGCAAAGCGGACATGGCCTACTTCCGACCGTCGACGGGTCTGTGGTACATCCTGAGATCAGAAGACTTCAGTTTCTACTCGACACCGTTCGGCACAAACGGAGACATTCCCGCACCGGGCGACTATGACGGTGACGGCAGGTTCGACCCCACAGTGTTTCGTCCATCGACAACGACGTGGTACTCGCAGCGGTCAACGGCGGGAACCATGATCCAGCAGTTTGGATCAGATGGCGATCGGCCGATCCCGAATGCGTTCGTGCCGTAGAGATCAAGTTGTCGAGGGGTAACGATGGTTAACCGCAGATGACGCAGATCTTTTGAATGCGGTTTTGGCGACCTGTTGACCCGATGGTGCCTTTTGGTAGCAGGGCGTTTTGAACACGGATTGGACGGATGAAACGGATTAAAACAGATCTCCCGATGAAATGAGATCAGATCCGTCTTGATCCGTTTCATCCGTCCAATCGTGTTCAAAAAGGTCACGGCCACAAGGCTCATTGTGACCCGGTCGCTACCTCTCCCGGTTCTGACTGCTCAAAGCGAGTTCTTTCTTTAGCGTCTTTTCGCGTATTCCGCCGGCCTATCCGCCCTTTCGGAATCGCAAAGATGGCTATGCTATTCACCATGGAGAAGTCGATGCTCGATCTCGTTATCCCAAGGCGTGACCGGCTCTTCCGCCTTGAGCGGTCGACGCCCGATGTGATAGGGTTCACCTTCGAGTTAGAGCAGGTTACCGCCGGATTTCCTCACTCTCAAACTACACTTAGGGTTTTTAATAGCTTGTGCCGACGCTGTATTCACCCATACAGCGATGGCTGGTTTTCGTCGTTAAAGCACTGGTCCCGTCGCTTGGTCGGCTACCGGACGGCGACCGATGAAACACGCTCATAGCGGGAAACAAAGATCATGTCATCAAAATTTCTATCCCATGTCGCCGCCGTTGCTTTGGTGTTGATTGCCTCTGCGTCACTCTCGTCCGCACAGGACTCGTGCTCGCCGATCGACCTTCGGATCGCACCGACGTTCGATATCGGAGCAAACGTCTCGCGAAGCGTCATGGCCGACTTCAACGGCGACGGCAAGATCGATGTCGGCGTCGTCAACTTTGATCAACGCACTGTTTCCGTGCTCAATGGCGACGGAGCCGGCGGGTTCGCACCCGGCCGTGCATTCCCGACTACGACAAATGCCTATTCGATCGCCGCGGCGGATCTTAATAACGATTCGAAGATCGACATCGTGGCGGGCAGCGGTCAGCAGAACCAATTGGCGATCCTGATCAACACCGGCACCGGCTTCCAGGCACCCGTGATGTACACCGCACCGAGCAACTTCGAGTTTCAGGATCTGCAATCGGGCGATTTCAACGGAGATGGCAAGGCAGACATCGCCGCGATCCGAAACCAGCAGAATCGTCAGCTCGATATTTTTCTCGGCAATGGTCAAGGAAGTCTGACGTTCGCGACGTCGTTGAATCTCACCGGGGGCGAATCGGTGATGGAAGTAGGTAACCTCAACGGCGACGCATTTACAGATATCATCGTCTCGGGTGGCTCCTCATCTACAGCTCGAAACATCAGTTTCATGTACGGTGCCGCCGGCGGTAATTTCAGTTTGACCTTTGGCTTCAACGTGCTGGAAAAACCCGTGGGATTCAGTATTGCCCGGCTCAATGGCGACCCGAGTCCGGATTTCGTTGTTGCGTTCGAAGACACGACCACCCCGACACAACCTTTTATCAAACCGTATCTTTCCGGTCTCGGTTCGTTTGTTCCTGGAACGGCGATCGAACCGCCGTACTTTCTCGCGCCATGGGATGTCACGACGGGCGATTACAACGGCGACGGCCATCAAGACATCGCTGCTCCGCTTGGCGGACATCTGGTGATGGTCATCTATGGACGCGGCAACGGCGAGTTTCAAGATCCTAGCCACTGGGCGATGCAGACGAACGGACGTTCGATCTTTAGCCAGGATCTCAATGCCGACGGCAAAATAGATCTGATAACAACGCAGCAAGTTTTCGCACTGAACAACGGGATGGCAGTGCTCACGAATCTGGGAGGCGGAAAGTTCAACGCGCCGAAGGCGGTACTTTGGGGTCTGAGCCAGATCTCCGCGGAAGATTTTAACAACGACGATCTTCTGGATTTCGTCTCGTCGCGTAAAAGTGATTTTGTGAGCGAGTCGA
>DATEOJ010000008.1:0-3512 GCA_035274235.1 Pyrinomonadaceae bacterium | reverse complement strand
GTTTCTTCAAGAAAGAGCGTACCGCCCTTTGAAATTTATCCGCCCCGAGATAAAACTCCGCCTGCTTTAAAAACGAGGGGGCCTTCCGATAGACGATGTTTCCATACGCGGACTTCGCGGCGCTTAGATTCTTGATCTCCTGATAGATCGGCGTCGTGCCTTTTGTTGAATCGGTGAAGTAAGCCGCCTGCTTGTTGCGCTCGTAGAACACTTTCCACGCGTTGTACTGCGGCATCACGCGTTCGAGCGTCTTGTAAGCCATGAACTCAGCGAAGCCTTCCTTCAGCCAGAGGTCGTCGAACCAACGCATCGTTACCGTGTCGCCAAACCACTGATGCGCCGCTTCGTGAAAGATCAGGTTCGCACGCGAGATATGATCGTTCGCCGTCGGCTCACTCGGGAAGATGACGGCTGCTTCTCTTAAGAACGTCGCGCCTGCGTGCTCCATCCCGCCAAACGGAAATTCCGGGATAAGGACGAGATCGTATTTCGGGAAGGGGAATTTGTAGTTGAAATATTCTTCGAGAAACTTGATGCCCTCGCGGTTAAGTCGGAAGACTTCGGCGGCGTGCGGTTGGAATTTAGCGAGTTGAGATTTGCGGAGAAAGATGTGAGCGCCCATCTCCTGATATAACGCGTCCACCGGAATCGCAGTGTCTGTCCGCTTCTTGTGAATAGCAGAAATTGCTGTGTCGGCATCGCGCTCTGTCAGCTGAGCAAAATTCCCAGCAGCAAACGCGAAGACGTATGTGCTAATCGGTTGAGTTTCTGCGAAATTGTATCCAACGCCCTTGTAGACTTCGCCATAGAAACTTCCCCGACTGTCTTCTCGACCTAGGCCAGGGATAGTGTTGGAGACTACGGTCCACTCCTTCGGTGCGTCCAAAGTTAGACTAAACTTCGCCTTCAAATCCGGCTGATCGAACACCGGAAATGCAGTGCTCGCATCGGACGGAACGAAGAGCGAGTAGATGTATTCCGAACCGTCTTCCTTGTCGATGTAGCGCGTGATCGCCGAACCGCTCGCGAGGATTGGCGACGTGAAGTCGAGCTTGATGACGTTCTCGCCCCCGACGACGCCGTCGCGGAAGATGAGATGCTCGTTGGATTCCTCGTACTTTGCCGGTGACCCATTGATGGATACATTCGACACCGCCGACTTATCTTCATGCCCCTTGATCTTCCGCCAATCTAGAACGATCGGACCGACGGCGCTCTCCCCTTCTCCCTTACTCCCCTTCTCCCCCACTATGCGAACGCGAACTTCGATAGTCCCTTTCAACACGGGTGACATCTTCTCGAGCGTCAGATTCAATTTGTAACGCACCTCGCTATATCGCGCGGCGCGCCAGCGGGCGAGTTCGTGCGAAACCCCCGGTTCGATCGGCGGGGTTTGAGCATTTACGGCACTCATGAGAAGAAAGAAACCAAGGAGTGTGAAGAGAACTGAGGAAGCACGATTCATGATTGATGCAAGTATACGCATGGAGACCGAGGCGGTGAACCTCAAACACAAAGCTCCCCTCCTTGCTTAGGAGGGATGGACGCCGCTTCGGCGGACGGGGTGGTAGCCCAACAGAATCTGATCCCGATGCATCGGGACTACCACCCCGCCTCGCAAAGCCTCGGCACCCCTCCTAAACAAGGAGGGGAGCTTTTTCTTGCGGCCATCATCCTATCGGTAAAAATCCGCGTCATCCGCGTCATCTGCGGTTAACTGACTTGGCCCACTCGATTCTCGGAACCACGACGAAGGCGCAAAAACTTAGGCGGCAGACCTCGTCCAAAGGTTGCCGCCCTGCTTCTTACTAATTGCTAATTGCTAATTGCTAACTGCTAATTGCTAAAGTGAAAAATTGAAATTAATAAACCCGACCGCCTTCACCGGTTGTCCATCTCGGACGAACGGCTTGAACTTCCATTTGCGAATAGCATCCTTCGCTGCGGTCTGTAACAAACCCGGGCCGGTCGTGGTGTGAACTTCCGAAACATCGCCTGTCTCGTTGATCGTTACTTCAACCTTCACAACGCCGCTCGTCCGCATGCTCTTCGCGGCCGGCGGATAGACCGGGGCCTGCTGCTTCGTCGCATACGAGATCAGCGAACCGACATCCATCGGACTCGATCCCTCGGAGTTTGAAGCGACGGCTTGAGTCGGTGCAGCTACAGTTTGAGTCGGCGTTTCGACGGCTTTCTGAGTTTCGGTTGCGACGTTCGGCTTCTGATAAATAACGTCCTGCTTCTTCGATTCGCGCGGCTCTTCAGTCGCCGCGTTCGGCGTGGGTGCTTCGCTCTGACCGTTAGGCTTCTGATAGATAACGTCCTGCTTCTTCGATTCACGCGGCTCTTCGGTCTGCGTGTTCGGCTTCGCTACCTCAACCGGCTTGCTATCCGCGACACGCGGACGCGGCATGTCAGTAACCGGCGCGTTATTCGAAGCGACTACTTTGTCGCTCGGTTTAGCCGTAGTGTCCTGTTGCTGCGTAACGGGTTTTAAGACCTGCTGGACCGGTGGATTCGAAACCGGAGGATTCGAAACAGGAACATTCGATGCGGGTGGATTTGCAACAGTCGTCGTCGGCTGATTCATCGCGACCGTGCCCTGCTGGACCGGACCCGCGACAGTCGTTCCATCGACCGCATTGATGACCACACTTCGCGAGCTCGCCATCTGCTCACGAGAATCGCCCAGCTCATCGCGCCAGCGACGTGCGTCGTAATCGTCGCGTGCGATCATGCTCCGCGAGTTGGTCGCCTCCTCAAGAAGCGCCATTGCCGCACCAACCTTGTTCTTGTCCGCTCCAAGCTCCTTCGCCTGTGAGATCACAAGCTCAAGCGCCTCGCGCATCCGCTCGATGTCGTTCACCGCTTCGAGAGGAAGATTGCGGTCTGAAGGATTCAAACCCAGCGCGCGATATCGTTCGACCTGGCTGCGAGCTCCTTTGATCACCTGTGCCGCGACCGACGTGTAATACATGTTGCCGGCGGCGCTGTTCGATTTGTACGAGTTGAAAAACTCGTTAAGAAAATTCTGTGCGCGTTTGTGATCGCCCTGCTCGAGATAGCTGTTCATCAGCAGAACGTTCGCGACGGCGTTCACCGACTGATCGCTCGTCTCGCGACGAATGTTCTCGAGTTCAAATATTGCAGCGTTGTAGTTGCGGACGGCGATATACGCCTTCGCTTTCGAGATGCGATCGCGCATCACTTCGGCAGACGTCGGCTGCTTCTCGACCGAAGTAAGCGGAGATGCAGGTGCAGTTGGCGAGGGATTAGCCTGCGGCGGCGTGGTCTGGGCGTACGTCGCCCCAATGATTGCGAATAAAGAAATTAAAACTGAAGTGAAAAACCTTCTGAGCTTTAGCGGCATTTCAGTCCTCCTATCTGACTTATTTTCCGTAAAGGTCAAGCGAATCCCGACTCATCGGGAAAGGCGATCACTTATACGACCAATGCAAACCACCAATAAAAATCAGAAAACAGCGGCTTTTTTGGTCCGCCATCTTACTTAG
>DATEOJ010000007.1:0-2031 GCA_035274235.1 Pyrinomonadaceae bacterium | reverse complement strand
AGCGACCGCTTAGATAAAACGTGTACGCATCAAAATTGTCCGTGAAGCGCTTTTGCGCGGTCTGGCTAAGCCGCACGGTGAGAGCGTTCGCGACGCGTTCCGCTAGTTGTTGTTGGACGTCAAAAAAATCCTCTGTAAATGCTTCGTTGAACCGATCCGCCCACAGCTGTCTGCCGTCAGCAACTCTCGTTAGCGTCCCTGAGATCTGAACCTTCTCGGCCGATCTTTGTAGCGTCGCCACGAGTACCGCATCCACGTTTAGCTCCCGACCGACTTCGAGCGCGTCGCGGTCCAACGAGTCATAACGCTTCACCGCCGAATAAGGCCGAACCTCGATTCCCTCAGCGCGGGCAAGTTTGGTAATGAGGTCGAGAGTCATACCCGCTTCCAATGAAGCATCGCGTAGTTGTCCACCCAAGGATGTAAAAGGTAGTACAGCGATCGACCTCACACGGCCGTCGCTGCCGGAGCTTTCATATTTGTAGATTGCGCCGAGCAGAAGAAGCACGCATGCGACAAGACCGACGGTCAGGACAACACGTCGGTTACTTAACACCCGCTGTCGACTCTCGATGTTCGGTTTGTCGTCTGCGCCGATCGTCTTAACATCGGCGACGAACATATAGCCCCGGCCCGCAACAGTCGCGATAAAGCGATGTTCATCCGGCTTCTCGCCGAGCACCCGCCGGAGCGACGAAATATGTTGTGTGAGATTGTTTTCCTCAACGATCGTGTCCGGCCAAACGGCCGCCAGTAACTCATCCCGCTCGACGACCCGTCCGGAATGTTCGACGAGGAACAGCAAAGTATCGAATGCCTTCGCTTTTAGAGGAACGGCGCTTCCATCGGCACCGTAGAGCAGGCGCTTCGAGGTATCAAGACGAAAGCCGTCGAACGCGTAAACAATTGAATTCTCTACGTCACGAGCCATCGTTCACAACGATTCACAACACTTCACAGCCCATTAACTACTTTTCACCCGGAGTTCGCCGATTATCCCATACATCCGGCGAAAAGAGCGCGGGGAAACGAATCAGATAAAAGGAGAAAGAAGGTGAAAACAGTTAATTCAATCAAATTCGGGTTTATCGCTCTGGTGATAACCATTGTTGCTTCACAAACCTTTGTTGTCGGTCAAAAGAACGCGGGCGGGGGCCGTCTAGACGGAACTTGGGACACGGTCGTCACGGTCCGGAATTGCGTCACCGGTGGCGAGATCGTGTCATTTCAGTCGGTCGGAAGCTTTAATCAAGGGGGGACGTTCTCTGGAATCACCGCTGGCATGCCACCGAACCGACGATCGTCCGAACGCGGTGTATGGGCACACGTCATGGCGAATCTTTATCGTTTCCGATTCAAGGCTTACCTATTTAATGATGCGGGAGTTGCAACGGGCTACCAGGTAGTGACTCATAATCTCGAACTCGAGTCAGACTCACAAAGTTGGACGTCGTCGGGCGTACTGCAGATTTTCGATTTGACCGGCACGCAGACCGGGAGCGGCTGTTCAACTGCGGTCGGTTCGCGGATGGGGCTTGATTAGAGTTTGGTCGAGCGTCCACGATCTGACCGGTTGGTCTATCGGCCGATCGATCCCCGATGGATCTTATCGCCGCGGATGAACGCGGATGGCGCGGATACTCTACTCCACGCTTCTCCGCGTGCAGTCCGCGGATAGCTTGTCGCGACGCGGTGACGCGGAGTTCCCCGCGTCTCCTTGTCACCGCGCCGCATCCACCCGCAGCTTGCTGTGCTTCACACTGTACCCAAAGTAGATCCCCAAGCCGATCAGCATCCACACCAGCAGACGCATCCACGTATCGAACGGCAGACCATACATTAAGTAAAGCGATGCTCCGGCCGAGAGTATCGGTACGACCGGTGAGAAACGAACCTTGAACGGCCGTGGAAGATCGGGTCGCGTGCGACGCAACACGATCACACCGATCGACACGATCACGAACGCGAACAAAGTTCCGATACTCACCAACTGCCCGAGTGCAGAGAGCACCCCGAACATGGACTTGCACG
>DATEOJ010000006.1:0-8968 GCA_035274235.1 Pyrinomonadaceae bacterium | reverse complement strand
AACAAATGCGAGATCTCGCTGTGACGACCAGGAGGTTTTACGAGACCGACGAGCATGATCTGTTCGAGATCAAGCGACTGCATCGCCGCGGCGGCAGCGGACAGTTGCCCCTTTCCGCCATCGATAAAGATCATCTGCGGTAACGGTTTCTCTTCGGCGAGAAGACGCTTGTACCGGCGAAACACCGCTTCGTTCATCGACGCAAAGTCGTTCGACCCTTCAACGGTCTTGATGATGAACCGTCGATAAGACGCACGAGCCGGCTTACCGTTTTCGAACACGACGATGCCGGCCACGTTCTCCGCACCGGAAATGTTCGATATGTCGAACGACTCGATCCGCTCCGGAAAATACGAAAGCTCGAGTAACTCTTGTAGCTCGCCGAGAACTTTTTCGCTGTCCGGTTTGAGCACGCGGAACCGCTGTTCGAATGCGACCTTTGCATTCGTCTCGACAAGATGAACAAGGTCACGCTTCTCGCCGCGCTTGGGATCGAAGATCCGAACGCGTCGGCCTCGACGTTCGGTCAGAGCCTTTTCAAGAGTCGCGCGGTCTTCAAAGTCGTTCGGCACGTGGATCTCAAGCGGAACGTAATCGGTTGAGTAGTACTGTGCGAGGACCTCGCCGAGAAACTCCGCCGGATCGAAGCTCTCGTCGTCGATATCTTCCCAGAAGAACTCGCGACGTCCGACGATCCGTCCCTCGCGCATTGTGAAGAGTTGGAGCGCGAGTCGCGGGCCTTCGCGATAGAAGCCAAAGATGTCGACATCGCGATCCGCGGTTGTCGCCATCTTCTGTTGTTCGCCGAGTGCTATGACCGTGCGATGAAGATCGCGATATCGCGCCGCGATCTCGTACTTACCCTCGTCCGAGAACTTCCACATCCGCTGCTCTAGGTCGCGAGCGAGCTCACGGTTCTTTCCCTCGAGCAATACCTTTACGTCCCGCGCCGCTTCCTGATATTCCTCCTGCGTGCACAATCCTTTGACGCACGGGCCGAGACAACGCTTCAAGTGATATTCGAGACACGGGCGGGGAAGTTTGCCGTCGATCTCGATCTCGCATGTGCGGAGTTGGAACGCGCGATTGACGAGGTTTAGCGTTTTGCGTGCGAGGGATGCCGGTAGAAACGGACCGTAGTAATGCGAACCATCGCGATCGATCCGACGCGTGACGACGACTTTCGGAAACGGTTCGTTCGTAAGTTTGAGATGCGGGTACGACTTGTCGTCCTTGAGCAGAACGTTGAATCGAGGCTTGTGCTTCTTTATCAGGTTCGACTCGAGCACGAGTGCCTCGACCTCGTTGTCGACAACGATAAACTCGAAGTCCGCGATCGCTTTCACGAGTCGTCGCGTCTTCGCATCCTGATTCCGGCTCGACTGAAAATACTGCCTGACCCTGTTCCTTAGATTCTTCGCCTTGCCGACATACAGGATCTTCCCGGCATCGTTCTTGTGAAGATAGATGCCGGCCCGTACCGGGAGCAGTTTGAGTTTTTCCTGAAGGTCGGCCACGTGGAAAATCTATCACCTCGCTGGTGGTTCAATCAAAATTGACAATCGCGCGACATTCGCTTAAATCAAAGTGTAGTTCACAGATCACTTTTCTTTCAGGAGGGAATGTATGGCGAAGTCTGTTGAGCAGTCGAAGGCGATCATCCAGTCGATGATCACACTCGCGGGAGCCGCACTCGGTCTTGTCTGTGCACTCGCATGGAACGATGCGATCAAGACGATGATGAAACATCTACTTGGCGAGGACGACAGCCTCGCAGGACTCTTTATCTACGCCATACTTGCGACATTGGTCGCGGTGTTCGTCCTGATGGCGTTGGCGAGGACCGCGGCCCGTGTCGGTGGGGAAGCTGCGATCGATCGTGAAGCCGAAGGTTAATACAAATACGTGAAAACAATCCTGACAATGTCGCCGCGCGAGGCTGCCGAAATCATACGACGCGGCGGTATTGTCGCATTTCCTACCGAGACCGTTTATGGACTCGGAGCACATCTATTCGACGAAGCCGCGATCAAGAAAATATTTGAGGCGAAACAACGTCCCGCCGACAATCCGCTGATAGCCCACGTTGGCGACGTCATACATATCAAGGATCTCGCCGGCGTCATCACACCGTCCGCTCGGAGTCTTATCGACGCCTTTTTCCCGGGTCCGCTCACGGTTGTTCTTCCGAAGGCGGCAACCGTTCCCCTGATCGCGACCGCAGGTCTGGATACGATCGGCGTCCGAATGCCCTCCAACCGGATCGCACGGGAGTTTCTTGCGGCATGCGGAGCTCCGGTGGTGGCGCCGTCGGCAAACATCTCGGGACGACCGAGTCCGACAACCTGGACGGCAGTCCTCGAAGATCTTGACGGACGCATCGACGGGATCCTTCAGGGCGATCAAGCCGATGTCGGGATCGAATCGACGGTTGTCGACTGCACCGTCGATCCACCGGTCGTTCTGCGAAAAGGAGCCGTTTCGCTATCTACCCTGCAGAGTGCGGTGCCCGACATCGTTGACGCAGATCTATCGGACGAGAAAGTATTTCGAAGTCCGGGACTCAGGCACAAACATTATTCGCCGCGTGCGACAGTTGTGATCGCCGGAGTTGGAACGTCCGTCGGATCCGATGATGCATTTATCGGCTTGCAGGGACCGACTGGAGCTCCTGCGTTGACGATGATCTGCTCGAGCGTTGGCGAGTATGCTCATCGGCTGTTTGAGTTCTTTCGCGAATGTGATCGACGGGGGATCAAGAAGATTGTCTGCGAGTCGGTCGACGAAGAAGGGATCGGCGCGGCGCTGATGGATCGGATCCGACGGGCGGCTGCGAATTAAGCGTCACGTACACGAGGACCCACTCACCGTTTTCACCCACAACATCGGTTGTTAACGACGGCGTTTGTTTCAACTGGTAGAAGTATACCGGCGGCACCAGCACCAGCATCGGCGCGCCGTTTCTTATTTCGATCTCTCGCTTTACTTCAAGCGGACCGTACAACCTCTTCAGCTTCCCGTCAGCTTCGCGTACCAGGCGACCCGGTGCGTAGAACTCCGCGTTGTGCGAGACGCCATGTAGCATCACGACCGGTGTCTTATCCCAACCGCGTGAGTTTGCCGAGGCAAACAGACTTTTTACGGAATCCGACTCAGCGAAACTCGGCACAAAGAACGTCATCGCAACGACAAGGATCGCAAATGTCGCTGCGGCGACCACCTTGATCGCGAGGGCTCGTCGACGGTGTCCCGTGATGAAGTCGTAAACAAGATCCGCCGTTAAAATGATCGTCGCAGGAACTGCAGGGAGTATGTAACCCGGAAGCTTCGATCCCGAAAACGAGAAGAAGAGAACGGGCAATGCCATCCATGCGAACGCGAAGAGTCGCAGACTGGAACGACTGTCCTTTTCATTCGCGACGAGTCGTCTTCCGAACCGCCAGAGCGCGGCGACGAAGAACGGGATCCAAGGGATCGTCATCAACGGGAGTACCCAAAGGAAAAAGTAGAAGGGCTGCGGGTGAAGATACTTGTTCGACGTGTAACGCTGAAAGTGATGCTGGATGAAGAACTGGTCAATAAATTCGTAACCGTGTCGCAGATACATCGGAACGTACCACGGTGCGGCTACCACGGCAGCCAGCACGGTTCCCCAGAAAACGCTAAGCAGGACTTTGCCGCTCGGCAGCTTCAAAGAGATTAAGTGATACAAGCCGACGATACCGATAGGGAATACGATCCCGACTAGTCCCTTAGCAAGCAGCGCGAGGCCGACAAAAAAGTAGAACGCGACGAGATGCAGGGTTCGGCCGCCCGAGTCATGGAGATAGTAGGCGACGAGTGCCGCAGTCATGGGGAACGTGAGGACAATGTCGAAACTCGCACCATGCGAGAACGCGATGATGCCAATGGTCGAACCAGCGATGAGGGTGATCCAGAAGGAAAACTTGTTCGTTGCTGGTTGTTCGTTGTTCGTCCCGTCTTGTTGTTTCCCTAGAAGGTAAAGGGCCCCGATCGTACCTAAGCCAAAAAGAACTGATCCGAACCGTGCGCTAAATTCGGAGACACCGAACAAGTTGTAGGACGCGATCTCAAGCCAATAGAGAAGTGCCGGCTTCTCGAACCAATTGAAGCCGCCGAGCGTCGGCGTGATCCAGTCGTTGCGTTCGAACATCTCGCGTGCGACCTGTGCGTAGCGTGGTTCGTCGGGGCCGACAAGCGGGATCGTCAGGTCGTAGAAGAACACAAAGAGTATCGGCACCGCCCAGAGTAGGGCGGTGCTAAAGCGGGTGAATGCCGAATCGCTTTTTGTCATTGAGGACTTCGTGACCGAGAATGTAAAGTATCTCGGAATTGATTTCGGGTTTCAAATGAACGACATACGCAAACTTCGAACGGCCGCGATCGGCGTCGGGAGCCTCGGCCGGCATCACGCGAGGAATTACTCGGAACTTGCAGGCGAAGGCCGTGTTGAATTTATCGGTGTGTGCGATACGAGCGAAGAGACTCGTGCGAACGTCGCGGCCGACAATTCGTGTGCGGCGTTCGCCGATTGGCGTGAATTGCTTGACCAGGTCAATGTGGTTTCGATCGCGACACCGACCGAGACGCATTGCGATATCGCGTGTGCATTCCTCGAGCGCGGAGTGCACGTCTTGGTTGAGAAACCGATGGCGCTGGTACTCGATGAAGCCGACCAGATGATCGCCGCGGCGAAGAAGTCCGGTGCGAAGTTGATGGTTGGTCAACTCGAGCGATTCAACCCGGCGATGGTCGCGTTGCGTCCGCATGTGACGAGCCCCCTCTACTTTGAGATCCACCGCGTGTCGCCTTTTCCCAACCGCTCGCTAGACGTCGATGTCGTACTCGATGTCATGATCCATGATCTCGATGCGGTTCAGTGGCTGGTCGGCGAGGACGTAAAGATCTCGGCGATCCATGCGGTCGGAATTCCGGTGGTCTCGGACAAGGTCGACGCGGCAAACGCACGCCTCGAGTTTGAGAACGGAGCGGTCGCGAACATCACCGCGTCGCGGATCGGGACCGAGAAGATCCGAAAGACGCGCTTCTATCAGACGAACGCGTACGTCGTGCTCGATTACGCAACAAAGTTTGCATCGCTGACTTCGCTAAACCCCGACGCTGCCCACCCGCTGCTCGGTATCTCGATCAACAGGCTCGAGATCAATGACGTCGAGCCCCTTCGCGCGGAGATCACAGCGTTTCTCGATTCGATCGAGAATAACGTCGCCCCGCCGGTGAGCGGAGAAGACGGTCGCCGCGCGTTGGCCTTGGCGGTTGGGGTGTTGGAAAAGATTGACGCGCATATGATGCAACTGACTACTAAGAACGCAATACCTTAATAAATGGAGATCTCCCACAATGGTCAATTACAATTTCAAACCCCGACAAAGTCGGGAGGATTTCGGCTGGTACAAGCGGGGATACATTCCCTACCTTGATTCGGATGATAGGACTCAACGTTCCGCCTGTTTGATTCGATGCCGCAGGAACTTCTAGAACAGTGGCGAAGAGAAATTCCGAATGAGATTCATCTAAGGAAAAAGATCGAGGGATATCTTGACGCACGTTACGGGAATTGCTGGTTAGCTCGCGACGAGGTTGCCACGATGATTTGCAACAGCCTTCGTTTTCACGACGGAAGTAAATATGACTTGGAGTCGTGGGTCGTCATGCCGAATCACGCGCACGTTCTTCTCGATCCGATCAAGGGTCACCACTTGGACGAGATAGAACATTCGATCAAGTCGTACGCGGCAAATGAGGCGAACAAGCTCTTGGGTCGCCGCGGACAGTTTTGGGCAATCGAGTGTTTCGATAGGTATATTAGAGACGGGCGTCACTACAAAGCAGTGATTCGATACATTGAAAACAATCCCGTTAAAGCTAAGCTCTGCAAGACGCCGGAAGACTGGCCTTATAGTGCGAACGCAAGGTGGCAAAACGCCAAGTGACTGGACGCCAACTGACTGGAGCGCAGGCATCCCTGCCTGCAACGTCGCGGCTTCCGCGACGTAAAGCGCCGGTGGCCTTAGAAGTTGATTTTTGTCGGGGCCCGACGACACGCCGAGCCCGACTGGAGCGCAGGCATCCCTGCCTGCAACGTCGCGGCTTCCGCGACGTAAAGCGATGGTAGTTGGGTTTTTGGTTCTTTATCGAGCCGTGGCAACAACACGCCGTGCGATCGAAGTTTCAGAAGCAATCGGCGTCTGAGACCATAGGCGCTTTACGCCGCGGAAGCCGCGGCGTTGCAGGCAGGGATGCCTGCGGTCCAGTCGCGCTGCAGCCGGTTCGCCTGACTTCGTTTAATGATGCATCCCGACATATCTAAATTCCTCCAATCACGAATCGATGCCGGTGACTTTCCGTCGGCGGTATATCTTGTCGCGGAAAAAGGGGAGATCAAATTTCACGACGCACTCGGGTATGCGGTCGTCGAGCCTGAGCGGATCGAAGCGAAGGTCGACACGATCTATGATCTCGCGAGCCTTACAAAGCCGTTGGTAACGGGGTTGCTGCTATCGGAAGCGGTCGAGTCCGGAAGTGCGGATATGGGCGACCTTGCTCGGAAGCATATTGGTGAACTCGCACGGAGAGACTTCACGATCGGGGATCTGCTCGCTCATAGGTCCGGACTTCCAGCGTGGCGTCCGCTCTATCTCACTGCCGCCGGGTTTCTTCGAGAGAGGTCACGACACGAGCCGCTTCCGTTTAGCGATTCGAAAGTGAATGCGTTTGTTCTCTCACAAATAAGCTCGATAGAAACAGCGGCTGAAGAAGGCGTGACGTACAGCGACCTTAACTTCTTACTCCTCGGGTTTTTGACACAACGCCTTTTTGGGGAGGCGATCTACGCCGCATACACAACTGAGGTGATGAGTCGGCTCGGACTCGTTCGCACGTTCTTTGGGAAGTTGGATACGTTTCGTCGGGAGATAGCCGCCAGTGAAAACGGCAACGCTTACGAGCGACAGACGTGCGAAGAACTATTTCCCGAAATCCGCATTCCGCAATCCGCGCTCCGCAATCATTTGATCTGGGGCGAAGTTCACGACGGCAACGCATACTTCATGGGCGGTGTCGCAGGTCATGCCGGACTTTTCTCGACGGCCGAAGAGGTATTCAAGATCGCCCAGCAGTTTCTCCCGAACTACACCCAACTCCTCAAACCCGAAACGACCGAGCTTTTCCGCACGAACTTTACCCCCGGTCTTAACGAACACCGCTCGTTCGCGTTCCAACTGGCCTCAACTGAGGGCTCGACGGCGGGGTCGAAGATGTCGCCCGAGAGCTTTGGTCACACCGGGTTTACCGGTACGTCCCTCTGGATAGACCCTGTTAAAGAGCGTGTTTTCGTGCTTCTCACCAACCGCACGCACAATCACGCCCTGCCTTTCGTCAATATCAACTCCGTTCGAAGAAAATTTCACGATTTATCCATCGATTTTCTGGAAAAAAAATAGCAACCAAACTTCTTCTCGGTATGTCATAATTGCGCTACTTTCCCTATAACTAGTGCGCCTGGAGTTTGGCTATGAAAAGAGTAACCTTTTGGCTTCTTTGCATTGGGATTCTCGTACTGCCTGCAATCGGTCAAAATGACCGGTCGTCGCGCCCGCGGGTAGCCCCGAATCCGCAGCCAGTCGATCCGCAGGTCGTGCAGAACGACAAGGCACCGGTCCTTCAAAACGATAATGGTACTGGTGGCGACCGTCGTGCGCCCAATTTACGGAACGGAATGCCCGGTGCCCGAGACACACAGCAATCGTCGACCACGAGTCCGCAGACTTCGGGCGAAGATGAGGTCGTGAAGGTCGAGACCAATCTGGTAACGATGCCGGTTTCGGTCGTGGATCGTGATGCGAGGTTCATCGCCGGGCTTCAGCAGAAAGATTTCAAGATCTTTGAAAACGGGGTCGAGCAAAAGGTCGATTACTTCCAGTCAGTCGAACAACCGTTCACTGTCGTCCTGATGATCGATGTAAGCCCGTCGACCGCGTTCCAGATCGATGAGATCCACGAGGGAGCGATCGCATTCGTAAATCAACTTCGACCCGATGACAAGGTCATGGTTATCGCGTTCGACGATGCGGTCCGAGTACTTTGTCGTCCGACGAATAATCGCCGCGTTCTCTACTCGGCGATCACGCAAGCGCAGTTCGGCGACGGTACGAGTCTTTACGAGGCCGTCGACCAGGTCGTTAACCGTGAGCTGGCGAACATACCCGGACGAAAGGCCGTCGTCTTATTCACGGATGGTGTCGACACTACATCCCAGCGTGCGACATTTGAAAGTAACGTCGCGGATGTGGAAGAAGTCGACGCACTGTTTTATCCGATCAGGTACAACACGCAGCGGACGTACGGGGCTGCACGCGGCGGGGGCGGCGGTTATCCGCGGCGTCGAAGTCGTATGGACGACTGGATCGGAGTTATTCTCGGAGGTCAGATACCGATGAACGGCGGCGGCGGTGGTCCGGGGCCGTTGGGATCGCGCCCTGAGGATTATGCGACGGGTATGCGTTTTCTCGAGACGCTTGCTGCCAACACTGGCGGCCGCAAGTATGAAGCGGACTCGATCACGAATCTTGACGCCGCATTCGCCGGGATCGCCGAAGAGCTACGCCGTCAGTACTCGCTCGGCTATTACCCGACCAAGCCCGGGGAGCCGGGAGAGCGTCGACGGATCAATGTCCGTGTGACCAGGCCGAATGTGATCGTTAAGGCGAAGAACACCTACGTGTTCAAGAATGACCAGCCTAATTTCTCGGGAAACTAGGATATCGACAAGTCTAAAATCTGAGGGCGGGAGATCCGCCCTCTTCGTTTTGGTGAAGACCTCAAAATACATCTTTTCCGACCCAAGAACGCATCGTACAATCGTTCTCTGAGCCAGCCGTTCTCCAGCATGAAGAAAGTCGCGTTTTTGATCGTCGTAGTTTGCGTC
>DATEOJ010000005.1:0-14677 GCA_035274235.1 Pyrinomonadaceae bacterium | reverse complement strand
TGCCGGCCGTCAATGTGATCTCGGGGTCACCGAGATCCGCGTCGGGTGAAAACAGCGAGACCGCACCGTCGTCGCCACACGCCGCGTCGATCGGTCCTTTCTCGGGCCAGAAGTTTGTCCAATCAAAATCCGCGCGGACGTTTTGAAGCGCCCGATCAAGCTCGGGCATCAGGATCGGGCAATGCTCGATCGCGACAAGATTGCGCGAGTTTCGCGCGTAATAACCGATCTCACGCTTTGCCGGATCGATGTGCCACTGTGCGCGAAGCCGGTAGCCGAACTCAGCAGGACTCGCGATGATCGGGATCTCGTGTTCATACTCGATCTTCCCGATGCGATGCAGATTGTCGCGGATGATGCCGACCTTCGCTTCAAGTTGCGCCGTATAGGTCATCTGCTGAAAGTCGCAACCGCCGCATGTGCCGACGTACGGACATGGCGGGTCAATCCTTTGTGGTCCCGGTTCGATTACTTTTTCGATCTCGGCAAACGCGGTTTTTCCCTTTACCTCGGTCAAGCGGACCGCAACCTTGTCGCCTTGAACGGCAAGCGCAACGAAGACGGTGAGTCCTTCAGCAAACCCGAGTCCTAACCCGCGTGGAACGATCTTGACGATCTCGACCTCGACTATGTCATTGACTGAATACATAAAATTTTTAACGCAGAGATCGCGGAGAACGCGGTGATTCTGAGAGTATCTCCGCGATCTCTGCGTTAAAGATAGAACAAACTCAACCTCGGGATTCCCTCTTCCTCTCTCAAGCGCTTCAACATCATCACTCGCGACGTCTGCTGATACGCGTCGGGCTCCATTTGCGACTTGTAAGGCTTCAGCTGCGCGGCTATATCTTGTTCGATCGCACTTGCGTCAACCTTGGTGAGCAACGCGTGCTCGAGAAGATTCTCTATATCCGAGAGCGCGTGATCGGCCGTCTGGAGATCGTTCGAGTGTTCGATCTTAAGCTGTCGCAGACGTTCAACCGCTCGTTCGATGTCCTCTCGAAGATCCGGGTTCTCCGACCGCTGTAGCTGCGCGATGACGTCTTCAATATGCTCGACGATCCGCTCAGGCGGAAACTCGACGGAACTTTCTTCCTTAGTTTTCCCCGCCTGCATCTCGGTCCATTCCTTAAACTGTGCCTCGACCTCTTCGCGACAGTAAAGCAGACCCTTGATCGTCCGAGGACCCGGATTCTTGTCAAAGCCATCAAAGACGCCTTCGATCGCTCGGATCACTACGTGAAGAGGAACACCGCGATCCTGCCACGATTCGATCATCGCCCAGTCGATCGGCGATAGCAGCAGGTGTTTCCCGCGCCGGCGGACGAACGTATCCTCAATTTCGGTGAAGTAGTTGTAGTAGTTCAACCTAAGGATTATAGACGTATCGGACGGATGGGACGAATGGCACCGTGACTGGAGAGCGAGCGTCCCGCTTGCAACGCCGCTTGCGGCTAAACGCGTCGACCGTGCGCCAAGTCTTGATTTCGCGTCGCTTTTCGCGTCGACGCTCATGCAAGCGAGACGCTTGCGCTCCAGTCGGTGTGCTAATCTATCCCCGACCATGAGCGAACGACGCGAGAGATTCGAGACCTCGTCTGGTATCGAATTGCCGAACGACTTTAATCCCGACAACACGAACATCGAAGCGACGGACATCGGTACGCCCGGCGAGTTTCCCTATACGCGCGGCGTGCGGCGAAACATGTATCGCGGAAAGTTCTGGACGATGCGGCAGTACGCCGGCTTCGCGACCGCGCAAGAATCAAACGAGCGATACAAATATTTGCTCTCGCAGGGCACTACCGGACTGAGTGTCGCGTTCGACCTCCCGACGCAGATCGGTCTCGACTCCGATGATCCGCTCGCCGCTGGTGAAGTTGGGAAGGTTGGTGTCGCCATCGATTCGATCGACGACATGATGACTCTGCTGGACGGCATCCCTCTCGATCAGGTGTCGACGTCGATGACGATCAACTCGACCGCGTCGACCCTACTATGTCTCTATCTCGCCGTCGCAAAGAAACAAGGCGTCGGCTTCGACAAGGTCAACGGCACGATCCAGAACGACATTCTCAAGGAGTACATAGCCCGGGGTACGTATATCTATCCGCCGACGCCGAGTCTTCGCCTGATCACCGATACGTTCGCATACTGCGCCGCGGAAGTTCCAAACTGGAACACTATATCGATATCGGGCTATCACATACGTGAGGCCGGTTCGACCGCCGCACAGGAGATCGCTTTCACACTCGCCGACGGGATTTGCTACGTTCAGGCGGCTATCGATGTCGGACTCGATATCGATAAATTCGCACCGCGTCTGTCGTTCTTCTTCAACTCGCATAACAACCTGCTCGAGGAGATCGCGAAGTTTCGTTCCGCACGACGCTTATGGGCTCGGATCATGAAGGAGCGTTTCGGTGCGAAGGATCCGCGTTCGATGATGCTTCGCTTTCATACCCAGACCGCCGGCTCGACTCTCACGGCCCAGCAGCCCGAAGTAAACGTCGTTCGCACGACGATCCAGGCGCTCGCCGCTGTACTTGGAGGAACGCAGAGTCTTCACACCAACTCATTGGACGAAGCACTAGGCCTACCGACGCAGGACGCGGCCCGTATAGCTCTTCGAACGCAGCAAGTGGTGGCACACGAGTCGGGAGTTGCGGATACGGTCGATCCGATGGCGGGGAGTTACGCGGTCGAGGAGTTAACTAACGAGCTCGAGCGCAAAGCGGTCGAGTACATCGAGAAGATCGACGCGATGGGCGGAATGCTTCGAGCGATCGAGACCGGTTACGTCCAACGCGAGATCCAGGACGCGGCGTACGACTATCAGCGAGCGGTCGAGACGAATGACGCGATCGTTGTCGGGGTGAATAAATTCCAGTCAGACGAGACCGAGCCGATCCCGGTCCTTCGTATCGATGAAAAGATCGAGCGTGACCAGGTCGAGCGAGTTCGAGCGGTCCGAGATCGACGAGACTCCGAGAAAGCCGACGAGACAATGAAGAATCTGCAGGCGGCGGCGAGCGGAACGGAGAATCTTTTACCCCGTATTTTGGACTGCGTAGAGAGTGACGTGACCGTCGGCGAGATCAGCCATTCCCTTCGGAAAGTTTGGGGCGAGTATCAGGAAGCGGTAACAGTTTAGTCGCGACGCCGTGACGGAGAAAGTGAGAGAGTGAGAAGGCGAGAATCGAACTCGATCTCACTTCCTCACTCTCTCACCCTTTCACCTTCTCATCCTCACTTTCTTTCTAAAAGGGGTCCGAAACAAAGTTCAAATCCAAAACATCGGCAGACGGCGTCACCTGTTGGGACGTTTGCGAGAAAGTGAATCTTTTCGCATTCACTGTGACCGTGTAGGTCTGTCCCGCGGGCACCCCAACGAAATGATAGAATCCGAAACTTCCAGTCATCGTCGTCAGCGGCTGCGGTAGGCCTCCGCCCGAGATTGACACAGTGGCACTGCGAATACCGCCGCCGCTCGGCGTTACCACACGACCGCCGAGTGTAATATTCGCCACAACCGGAACCATCGCATACGCGCGGATCGCTCCATTGAAGACTCCGGTTCCGACGATCACTCCACCGTCGCTTATGCCGAGAGCCGATGAAGAAGTATTCGTCGACAGGTCCCATCCCGTCCCCGCCGGAATCAGATCAGCTAGACGATAGGTCGCGGTGCCGTCATACAGGAACGGTATCGCGAATGCTGACGATGCTGTGCCGACTGCCCAACCGTTTGAATTTACGCCGCGTGCGGAACCTTGGGACGTGCCGGTCGGCAGGGGGATCTCAACCATACCGAGAGCTTGCGTCCAGATAAATGGAAGTCCCGAACCCTGATTCTGCATGCTCGAGCCAACGATATGCCCCGCGTTGCTGACACCAAACGCCAGTGCACCATTCCTGGTTGGTAACGCTCCAACTTCGAATGCCGTGTCCGTCGAGATGTCGTACACCATTCCAACATTGCGTGCGGCGTTTGTCGGATCGATTCCCTGTCCGATGACGCGACCCGAGTCGTTGATCCCGAACGCGGTGGTAAAGAAGCTGCCGGTAGTCGGCGTGGTCTTTGTGATGACCGAGCCGACGCCGCTTGTATAGACAACGCCCCGCTGGAACGAACCGCTGCCGGCCGACCCGACTGCAACTCCCGTGCTGTTGACGTCGTTTGCGTCACCAAGCGTTTCGCCTGCCGGCAATGTTAGCTGCGAAACGCTCCCACCTTCCCACGACACCGGAAGACGCGCCGTACCGCTCAATGATGTCGCGCAGACTCCGACCACCTTACCCGCATCTGCCGCCGAGTTCGCGACACAAAATGCTTTGCCCGAGAGATTCGAGAGTCCGACGATCCCCCCGGTCTGCGTCCAGGAGAACGCCTGTGCGCCACCCGTCCGAATCGAGCGACCGACGCCGACACCCGCCTCGTTTACCCTGAGCCCTTGTGCGGCGGAATCCCCGGCCATCACAACTCCCATATCAAAGATCTGGTACTGAGGTGGCGTCGCCGGAGATTCAGCCCAAGTGCCTTTGTTCACATCGTCAAGTATTTGCGCCGGAATAGCCATCGTGAGCATCGCGACCAACGAAACAATTGTTAAGAATTTGCCGAGTTTCATATCGTTCTCCTTAGAAATCTTTATTAAAAATTGCTTTCTGCCCACAATAACGGATTCCGTGAGAGAAGGGGCTCAAAATAATTTCAAAAAAGTTATAATCAGCCACTCCGAGGAAAAGTTGACCTGTGGAAGCGAATCGTTCACAAGAAGTTACTGTGTTCTTAAAGGCGTGGAGCGGCGGTGATCGCGATGCCGCCGACCGCCTGATGCTATTGGTCTATGACGAGCTTCGCAAACTCGCCGCGTCATACATCAGCCGGCAGCGACCCGATTTCACTTTGCAGCCGACGGCGTTGGTCCACGAAGCGTACGTCAAACTTATCGATGTGTCGCAGGTCGACTGGAAAGACCGTGCGCATTTCTTTGCCGTCGCTGCACGCACAATGAGGAACATCCTAGTCGATCACGCACGTGCAGCAGCCGCGGATAAGCGCGGTGGCGGTGCACAGAAGATCGAGCTCGACGAAGCGATCAGTTTTTCTGATCGGAAGTCGGACGTCGATCTGCTCGCACTCGATGAAGCGTTAAAACAACTCGCCCTTCAGGACGAGCTTCAGAGCAAGACTGTCGAACTGCGATTCTTTGGCGGACTGACTGTTGAAGAGACCGCCGCTGTTCTGAACATCTCGCCTGCGACGGTCAAACGTGAGTGGGCAACTGCGCGTGCATGGCTTTACCGTCAGATGAAATCCACGCTCACCTGATTAAAACGAACGACATGATTCCTTCCGACCAATGGGAAAAAGTTAAGACAATCCTTCAGGCGGCGATCGATCTGCCGGATGGTGATCGCGCCGCGTTCATAGATAAGGAGTCGGCGGGCGATGAGGACGTGCGAAGCGAGGTCGAGACGCTTCTCGAGGCGCATGATGAAGCGGGGACGTTTATCGGGTCACCTATCGCGTCAGTATCGGATCTGCTTGGTGGAACGCAGGGCGCTTCGCGCGAAGGACAGGAGATAGGCGCATATAAAATCCTCCGAGAGGTCGGCCGCGGCGGCATGGGTGCGGTCTACCTGGCCGAGCGTGCGGACAGTCAGTTTAAGAAACAGGTCGCGGTGAAGCTGATCAAGCGCGGTCTTGATACCGATGAGATCGTTTCCCGGTTTCGGAACGAGCGCCAGATCCTCGCGAGTCTCGAACACCCAAACATCGCGCGGCTGCTCGATGGCGGAGCGACGGACGATGGTCTTCCCTTTCTCGTCATGGAGTATGTCGAGGGCACAAAGCTCACGACGTTCTGCAATGACCGCGCCCTCGGGATCAATGAACGACTCGATATTTTTCTCGCGGCCTGTTCCGCCGTCGCGCATGCACATCGAAACCTGATCGTCCATCGTGATCTGAAACCATCCAACATTTTCGTCACCGCTGACGGCCAACCAAAGCTTCTCGACTTTGGGATCGCAACGCTTCTCACCCCATCCGGCGATCTTGCGACGCGTCGGACCAGTCCGGACCTGAACGTTATGACGCCCGAGTACGCGTCTCCAGAACAGGTTCTCGGTGAGCCGGTAACAACGCAGTCCGACGTCTACTCGCTCGGCGTGATTCTTTACGAGCTACTCAGCGGATCCCGTCCTTACGAGTTTGAATCGCGGAGCCTGGAGAAGATCCTACGGACCGTTTGCGACTTCGAGCCTGCGCGACCTTCGTCACGATCGCATCCGAACGTAGGAGATGTCGATGTACGTCCTCTCAACCGGAAGTCGCTCCGAGGTGACCTCGACAATATTGTCCTGATGGCGATCAGAAAGGAACACGAAAGGCGTTACACGTCGGTCGAGCAATTTGCAGAAGACATCCGGCGGTTCCTCGCCGGACTGCCTGTCATCGCACGCGAGGATACGTTCGGCTATCGTGCGTCGAAGTTCATCCGGCGCAATCGTGCCGGCGTCGCGGCCAGTGCCGGGATTGGCTTGTCGTTGATCGGGGGCCTCGCGATGACGATGCGGCAGTCGCGCATCGCACGCAGGCAGCGAGACAAGGCGGAGCGAATAAATCGATTTCTTCAAAGAACGCTCGCGTCGGCCGATCCGCGTGCCGCAGGTCGGGACGCGAAAGTCACAGAGGTCCTCAAGCTCGCTGCGGACGCGATCGAGAGCGATTTCGCCGCACAGCCTGATATCGCCGCTGATCTAAATACGACGATCGGTCTGACGTTTCTGAGTCTTGGTCAAGTCGAAGATGCCGAGCCGCATCTCGAACATGCGCTGGATGCTCGTAGCAGACTTTACGGTCCTGTTCACCCGGAAACCGCGGTCGCTATGAATAATTTTGGACGCGTCGTTCAGTCAAAGGGAGACCTGCGTCGCGCCGAGTCTTTATTTCGAAGGTCGCTTTCGATCATGAGACGTTCTCGCTCAGCGGATCCGCTCGATGTCGCATCGGTCCTTGGAAATCTGGGTTACCTGTTGATGCTCGAGGCGATTTACGACGAAGCGATTGACATGCACGGTGAGGAACTCGCGATTCTCGGTCGGACCCGCGGCGAACATCATCCGGAATTTGCACGCACGCTTGGAAATCTAGCGAACATCTACGCAGCGATCGGAGATACCGTAACTGCCGAGCCGATGCATCGCCGCGCGCTCACTATCACGCGCCGGTATTATCGCGGGGAGCATCCCGATATTGCCCAGGCGATGCTCCATCTCGCGATACCGATCCAAGCCGCGAAGCCGAACGAGGCCGAAGATCTCTGTCGCTCGTCACTCGAAATGCGGCGACGCTTTTTTGGTGACGGCCATCCCGAGACCGCTTGGTCGCGGTATCATCTCGGCGGTGTGCTCCTTCGGCAAGGTGAATATGGGGAGGCACTCGAGTGCTCCGACGCGATCTTGCGATACCGCGGCGATTCGATTCCAGAAATGCATTCGATCATCAACAGCACGTTGCTTATGCGCGCACGCGGACTCGGTGGTCTGGACCGATGGTCCGATGCCGAGCCGCTCGTGCGCGAGTGCATTAAGCTGCGTGAGCGTACTCTCCCGGCGGATCATTGGCTGATCGATGCTGCGCTGGGTTATCTGGGCGAGTGTCTGTTGGAAAAGGGGCATTTTGACGAGGCGGCTCCGCTTATTCGGAAATGCTACTTCGCCTTGCGAGACAAGCTAGGCCCGGAGCATGAGCATACGAGAAGTGCTAAAAGGAGACTGGTTCGTTTATGACGCGGCGAAGGTGCGGTCGTAATTTTCAATCCGCGACGCGGCGAAGTAATGGCGCACCCCCGCCGTAACGCCACGAAAACGTAAGTCAGGGCAGTGTTTTCCTTCGAATTTACTTCGCCGTGTTGCGGCTCGCGGTCCCGGGTGGCGATCTCCATGGGCTCCGCAAGGCCTACCCGCTGGCTAAAATACGGTAGCGCCTTTGGTGCTTAGAACAGGTCCACGCCGCGATTTTCTTGCTGACACCCCACTTCCCGCTGTGCTATCCTTTTTACCGAGCGACTCCGCTCATTCCCTGATTTTCACACTCCAGTTCGCTTCCACCTCCACCCGACCGCCCCTATGGAACAGCTCAATCAATTTCTGCAAATGCTTGTCTCGAGCTCTAGTTACGCACTTCACCTCGAGCCGAATAGGAATCCGTATCTCGTGTCCGCTGCCGGCAACACCGAAGTATCGAACACACCACTCGTCGGGACGCAGATCAGCATGATGGTCTTTCCGCTGATCCCGCCTGACATCAAAGGCGACTTGCCGAACCAGCCGCAGATACAGTTCGTGCACCCGCACAACCTCGGCAAGTTCAACTTCACGATCGAAAAGTCGCCGGCCGGCTTCAGCGTCACCGTGACGCCATTGCTCGGTGCTCCGATCCAAAGCGAGCTCGACCCTTCGGCGGTTACAACCCCGGCAGCCACGCCGGTACATGTTGAAAACCCGAATATCTTTGCAGTTGAAAGTTCATCGGCGGGAATGGAAGCAAACGTCCTGCAGCAATCCCAGTCGTCACCGCTTTCAGATCTTCTAAGCGAAGACCGGGAGTCAATGCCAAAGATCGAGGCCAGCAACGGTGGACCCGCTATCGAGGTTATCTCGGCGAACGACCCGCAGTTTCAAACTGTCTTCTCGGACAGTTCGACCTACGAAGAGCCCGGTCGCCGGCAAGATTTCGAAGGTTTCGAATCGCAAACGTTGATGCCGGAGCCCGAGTTACTGGTCGAGCGCAACGACGCCGCACCCGAGTCAATGCAATTGCCAAAGCACACAAATGTTCCGGCCGATGTCGTTCTTCCGACGATGGACCGACGCAAGACCGATCGTCGGAAAAAGAATTTGATGATGACCGCGCGTATGGACGCGCTGTTCAACCGCATGGCCGAGGTAGGTGCGTCTGATCTTCATCTATCGGTGAGCATGCCGCCGATGATTCGCAAAGACGGCAAGATGGCGCAGCTCGAATGCTCTGAGAGCGCGATCACCCCAGAGGTGATGGACGAGCTACTTCACTCGATCATGCCGGAGAGAAATCAGACAGAGTTCGCTGAGCGAAACGATACCGACTTCGCTTATGAGATCGAGGGACTCGCGCGTTTCCGTTGCAACATCTTCATGGACCGTAAAGGAATGGGAGCGGTGTTCCGCATCATTCCGTCGAAGATCCTGACGGCTGAGCAGCTCGGCCTTTCGAAGGCGATCATGGATCTTTGCAACTTGTCTAAGGGTCTCGTGGTCGTGACGGGTCCGACGGGCTCGGGTAAATCGACAACGCTCTGTGCCATGGTCGATGGGATCAACAAGTCGCGCGAAGATCACATCATAACGATCGAGGACCCCATAGAGTTTGTCCATCAGAATCAGAAGTGTCTCGTAAATCAGCGCGAGGTCCACAATCACACGAGCAGTTTCAAGGATGCGCTGCGGGCCGCGCTTCGGGAGGATCCGGATATTGTGCTCGTCGGCGAAATGCGTGACCTCGAGACGATCTCGATCGCGATCGAGACGGCGGAAACCGGTCACCTCGTTTTTGGGACGCTGCATACAACGACGGCGGCATCGACGATCGATCGCATCATCGATCAGTTCCCCGCAGATCGTCAGCAGCAGATCCGCGTGATGTTATCCGAATCTTTGAAAGGCGTGATCGCACAGACGCTGCTCCCGAAAAAAGGCGGCGGTCGTGTCGCGGCGCTCGAGATCCTGATCGTGACGCCGGCTATCAGCAACCTGATCCGCGAGGGCAAAACGTTCCAGATCCCATCGGCGATGCAGACGGGTAAGAATCACGGAATGGTAATGCTCAACGACGCGTTGTTCGAATTGGTTAAGAACGGAACCGTGGAACCAAAGGACGCATACATCAAGGCCGTCGACAAGACCGGATTTGAGATGATGCTCACTCGGGCGGGGATGAAACTATAAAGCCACAGGCAGTACCGCCCGCGTGAGCGGGTGGTACTGCCTGTGTCCGCTACAGCTCACACTTACTGCACCTCATACGCCTTCAGCTGCTCATCGATCTTCGACTTGTCGCCCACGACCACGAACGTCATTCGATCTAGTACGAGATATTTCTTCGCCATGTCTTGAACGTCCTTCGCCGTCACCGCCGTCAGCTTTTGGACGTAGGTGTCGAGGTAGTTTCGATCCAGCTCGTTGTAATTCATATTTTCGAGCTGGCCGATCACACCCGCACGCGTCGAGTTCTGCAGGACGTAGATGCCGACGAGATAGTTCTTTATCCCCTGCATCTCTGCGTCGGTCGGTGCTTCCTTCTGAAGACGGTCGATCTCGAAAAGGATCTCTTTGATCGAGGCACCGGTCGACTCTGTTGTCACGTCGGCATTCTCGACCCAGTAACCCGTCTTGAAGCGGTTCCAAACAAAACTGTTCGGCGAATACGTGTAGCCCTTGTTCTCGCGAATGTTCGACGTGATACGCGAACCGAACGAGCTTCCGAGCAGCGAGTCCATCACCGCGAACTTGATAAAGTCTGCGTCGGACGGCGAGACGGCGGGCACCCCAAGATAGATCGTAGACTGCGGTGCACCCGGTCGGTCGATCGTTGTCAGTGAGCGTTTGGCGACAACTTTCGGAACGTTTCGAATCGACTCCGGACCTTTCTTCCAACCGCCGAATGCCTTCTCGATTTGCGTCTTTACACGAGCCGTATCGAACTGACCGACGATGTAAAGATGCGTCCGCGCAGCTCCGTATTGATCCGTGTAATACGCCTTGACGTCGTCTAGTTTGTAAGTCTGGACGATCGGTTCGGAGGCCAGCACTGCGGAGTACGGATGTCCCGCGAAAACGATCTCTCGAAAACGCTCCCATGCCTGGTTGCCGGCCTGCGCTCGAGCGACCGCGATCTCGCGCAATTTGTTCGCCTTAGCTTTCTCGAAATCGCTCGCGGCGAATTTCGGATTCAACACAACATCGGCAAGAAGATCGATGAACCGCGTGTCGAATTCGCTCAACACTTCACCGCCAATCGTCGTCTTGTCGTTGCTTGCACCGGTGAAGATGCTGCCGCCCATCTCGGCGGTTTCTTTTGCGATCTGCTCGGCGCTGCGTTTTGCCGAACCATCCTTTAGCATCGTCGCTACGATGTCAGAGATCCAACGCTGCTCGTTCTTTTCGTTGAGAGTCCCCGTACGGACGATCGCCTGCATCGCGACCTTCGGCACCGCTCCGTATTGAACGAGCGTGACCTTCATGCCGTTCGGCAATGCATAGGTGTCCGCCTTCGGAAATACGAACGCCTTCGGCTGACCGCCCGCGGGAGGCGTCTCCTTCTGAGCGAATGCACTGGAGATAACTAACGCAAGGGTTCCCGCAAAGACGCAAAGCCGCAATGAAAACCGACTCATCACTTTTAACCTTTCACTTTTCATCGTTTCCCCCTACTCGGCTGCGGCCGCTTTCTCTACATTTAAGATAACCACGGTGCGGTTTGTCTTACGCAAATATTCCTTCGCTGTCTGTTGGATCATCGCCGGCGTGACCTTTCGGAAGTTCGCTTCGATCTGATTGATGTTCTCCGGTTTGTCGTCGAACAACGCGAAGCACGCGAGCAAGTCCGCTCGACCGACTCCGCCGAACTGCGACATCGTGTCGTATAAACCCGAACGCAGTTTTACGATCGCACGATCAATGGTCGCCTGATCGACCGGTTTGATCTGAACCTGCGCGATCACGGCGTCGCTTGTCGCAAGAATCTCTTCGGGCGTGAACTTCTCGTCATGGATCATATCGACGGAGAAGAGCATCGGTCCGTTGTAGTTGAACATGTTGCCCAGATATCCGTTGATGCCGCCGTTTACCGCACTCGTGTAGTTCTTGTTCTTTACGAGTTCCTGATAGAGCATGCTGTCCTCGCCCTGGAGGAGGATCTGGTCGAGCAGACCCATCGCGTAGTATTCCGGCGTCCCGCGTGTCGGCATCTGATAGCCGAATCCGACCGCCGGTTTCTTCGCGAGTTTGTCGACGCGTGTGACCGTCTTTTCTTCCGTCTGCTTCGGCTCGGTCAGGTCAGGGATCGCGTCCGGTTTCTGCGACGGGATGTTCGCGAAATATTTCTGTACCCAGCCCTTAGCCTGAGCTTCGTCAAAATCACCGGTCACTACGACGACCGCATTCTGCGGTGAGTAGTATTTGTCGAAGAATGTCTTCGAGTCAGCAAGAGTCGCGGCCTCGATGTCTTTCAGGTCACCGTAGAAGTTGTGCGAGTTGTACCAGTTCGTGAACGCCGCCATCGGGAGATCGATCCACGGGAACGAACCGTACGGCTGGTTCAGCACGTTCACCTTCACTTCGTTACCGACCACACCCTGTTGGTTCTTGAGGTTCTCGCCGGTGATATCGAGTCCACGCATGCGATCGCCCTCGGCCCAGAGAATGGTCTCGAGTTTGTGGGATGGGACCACGGCGAAATAGTTGGTGAAGTCGAATCTCGTTGAGCCGTTCAGCACACCACCATTCGATTCGACGAGCTTGATGAACTCCATCTTGCCGAGGTTCTTCGACCCCTGGAACATGAGGTGCTCGAACAAGTGCGCAAAACCGGTTCGGTTACGCGGCTCGATACGGAACCCGATGTTGTAATAGACGGCGACAACCGCCAGCGGCGAACTCTGCTCCGGCGAGAGCACGACCTTAAGTCCGTTTGGAAGTTTGTAATACGTCACGGGAACGTTGATCCCGCTCTGTTTGCCCTGTGCATATGCCGGCATCGCGATAAAGCTGGACATCGCGAGCAGACTACTGGCAACCAGGGCCTTTCTTAGCATTGATCTCATAAAAACCTCGTTTGGATTATTCTGACGAAGGGTTGTAGTGATGTTATTCGAATCGGAGGCGGGAAAGTTTCAATTTGTTACGAATGGAGTTATAAGCGGGATGAGTCCGCGAAGTTAATTAAAGTAAAAAGTAGAAAGTAAAAAGTAAATAGCGGTGGAAACTCAGTTTCAGTACCGCCATTTACTTTTTACTTTCTACTTTTTACTTTACCGTTCCCGTTCCCGGTCCTGACTCGTGTCGCCTAATTTACTTCCAAACAAACTTCCCGTTGAACGCCGTATTCTGACTTGGGACCTTCAACAAATTGCGACCGTCCGAGACCGTCACGTTATTCGCAGTCAACGTCGCGCCAGTCGAGCGCTGGAATTCGGAGATGGCCTTGTTGAGATTTGTCTGCGCTAACAGTTCGCGACTTCGAGCTTGCAGCAATTCGTCTTGTCGCTGCAGAACGAGATAGAAGGTTGTCGTTCCGGCTTTGAACTGTCGCTGCTCACTGTCATACAACTGCTCGGCAGCCGCTCTGGATGCGGCTGCAGCTTGCACGGCGGCCTCCGACGAACGAAGAGCCTGCAAGGCGTTGCGGACCTCGGACTCGATCGTCTGCTCAGCTTGGGCGCGCTGGTTTTGAAGCCTAGTTCCTTCAGCGAGCGTCCGACCAAGGTTCGCTTTGGCAATCGTGTTTCCCCACGGCAAGGAGATCTGCACACCGACCCGATACGACGGATAATCCTGCGAGATAAGATTGCCGAGCGATGTACCAAAACCGCCGACCAGGTTCGGTGGAACCGCACGACCCGGAGCAACCGAGCCGGCGAGTCCCTGCGATGTGTAGCTCGTCACGAGATCGATCTGCGGTTTTGTCTGGTTCTTGTAGAAACGCTCGTCGATCTTGTTGACCTCTTCACTCGCGTCAAACTGCGCGATCTCTTGTCTACCCTTGAGAGCCTCGGCGATCGCGATCTCGAGTCCCACTTGCGGCGGGTCGAGGTTGATCGGCGAGACCGGCGTGATCGGTCGCGACCATTCAGTCGCCGCGCGATCGGGCAGCATCAACGCCTTCAAAGTATTCTCCGCACGCGTCACGCCTTCCTGCGCGGTATAGACGTTCTGCTCGAACGTCGCGATCTGGCCCGTCGCGGCAACGATCTCGATCGGCGCGAGAACGCCTTTCGCGACCTGTCGCTGATTACTTTCAAGCTGCGCACGTGCCTGCTTGACCGCATCGATCTGGACGCTAAAGAATCGAAGAGCAAACGCGAGATTCCAGTAAGCCTGCTCAACCTGCGCGATCACTTCGATCGCCTGCTGACGAAACTGCGAGTCGCTCAAACTCAAATTCTTCTTCGCGATCTCGATAAGGCGCCGCTGGTTGTCGAAGCTACGGTTCCTAAATATCGGCTGTGTGTATGTCGCCGTGAACAGCGCCGGAAACTGCGGATTCAACGTCGCGTTCGTATTCGTCGTCGAACTCCGCGCGGCGTCGAACCGAAGAGCATAACTACCGCCGGCCCACGGAGAGAAACCGCTTAGACCGGCCGTCCCGAAATATCGCGTCTGTGTGACCGAACCATTAACCGCACCGCCGATCGTAGAGGCAGTCGGCGTTGAAGTACTGTCGTAATAGCTTTCGCCCTCGATCAACGGATCGTAGATTCCCCGTGCACCACGAAGGTTGAACTCGGCGATCTGCACGCTGTTTCTTGATGCGTCGATATTGTTGTTGTTCTTGAGCGCCAATTCGATCGCTTCTTCAAGCGTGAGCGACAACTGGTTCGCCATATCGACACCAACCCGTTCCGCTGAT
>DATEOJ010000004.1:0-7099 GCA_035274235.1 Pyrinomonadaceae bacterium | reverse complement strand
ACTCCCGCGAACAACAGCGCGTTTCTCAGACACCGGCTTTGGCTGATCAAAAATCGTCCGCGAATGACCGAAAACGATATCTTCGGCTTGTGGTTTCCGAGTTTTATTGAAGACGGTCTCCCTGAACTCAGGACAGCGTGGCTCGACGCAGTCGCCGCAGCCAAAAGCGATTCGAAAGTTCGTTTGAACGCGATCGATTTCCTCATGTTCAATTTCCCGGACGACGCGGAGAAGATGGTTGCGGAAGGAATCACTATCTTCCCGACTGAATACAAGTACCCTCTCTTGATGTCGAACATCGCTTTGCGGACCGTTAAGAAAGACTGGACCGCCGAGCAGAAGAAGCCGGTCGCGAAAAAGACGCTCGAATACGGTAGGGCCGCCCTCGCCCTGATCAAGAAAGAACGTTCCACCGATCGAGACAGCGATCGACGAGACCTTTTGAAGGAACTCGCCTCAGCAGCTATTGCTGCGGATGAACTCGACGCTGCCGCCCTGTTTGCGACGGAGTTGATACTGGACTTCGGTAAGAGTATCGATGACGTTGGGTACGATGATGCAACTCATATCGGGAACGTCGCTCTTGGACGGGTAGAACTCCGCAAAGGAAATATTGACAGGGCGAAAGAGTATTTGCTTATCGCGATTCATGCACCATTGCGCTCCCCGCGTAGTTCGCTGTACCCAATCGATATGCGCCTTGCCAAGGAACTCTACGAAAAAGGAGTGAAGGCGGAGGTACTCGAATTTCTTCGCCTCTGCCTTGATCTCAATCAGTTCAAGACAAGTCCGGACGCAAATGAAGACGAAATAAAAGCTATCAAACGGTGGCGGGAGCAGATCGGCAAGGGCGTCACGCCGAGTTTCGATTTTTACGCGCCGTAAAGATTTACGACTGGGTGTCGTGAATATCAGGTTGGTTCCGCGCGTTGATGTTCGTCTGCTCGGCCATTATCAAGCGCTCGCCCTCGACAACTTTTTCCTCTTCCCGTTCGCTCGGCAGGAACAGCACGACTAGAAGACCCAACCCCGCCATAAACGCACCGGCCCAGAAGACCGGATGTATCGCTCTCGCCAACGCAGACTGTAGAACAGCTAACAACTCCGGTGACAACTTCGACTTCGCCTCCGGCTCGATCAGAGCGTTCGGATTAGACGCAAACTCGATCGCCTGCTGTTCAGTCAACGGTCCGTGCTCAGCCGCCGCCCTTTTAAGTTCCGTCATCAACGACGCCGTCAAAACGGCGCCCAGAACCGCGACTCCGATCGCTCCACCGATCGATCGAGAGAATTGGTTTAGCGACGTCGCGATCCCTAACTTACTTCGTTCGACCGCCTGTTGAACCGCGATCAGCAACGTAAGCATCGAGAACCCGAGACCGGCTCCGATCAACATCAGGTTTGCGTACAGCCATATCCGCGGAGTATCCCGATCCACGAGGGCGAGCAATATAAACCCCAGCGTGAGGGCCGCGTAGCCGATGATCGTGATCGGCTTGTACCCAACACGTAAAAGAAGTCGTCCACCGATGACGGACATTGTGACCCATGTAAGCATCAGCGGCGTTAGCAGTGAGCCCGCTTCCGTCGCGGTGAAACCCATCGACCCCTGGGCGAATAGCGGTATGAAAGAGATCGCACCAAACATCGCAACGCCACCGAGAAAACCGGCGATCACCGCGATCAAGATCGTGCGGTTGCGGAAGAGATCGAATGGGATGATCGGATCCGCGGCTCGCATCTCTACCCAGACGAATGCTGCGAGCAATACCACCGACGCACCAAACACGAGAATGTTCTCCGTGCTAAAAAGTCCGGTCTCACCCTCGACCATCGCGAGCATCAGCAAACTGATCGCCGTCATCAGCAGCAAAGCACCTGCGTAATCGATCTTCGGCTTGCGATCGACGACGGGTTCCTTAAGTGCGATCCCGATGATGAGCGCCGCGACGACACCGATCGGCAAGTTCACAAAGAACACCCAACGCCACGAGATCTGGTCGGTTATAAACCCGCCGATGACCGGACCGATGATGCTCGAAAATCCCCAGACACCGCTGAAATACGCCTGCATCTTTGCTCGTTCTTCGATCGTGAACGTGTCGCCGATGATCGTCATTCCGAGCGGAACAAGCGCACCTGCACCGAGACCCTGCACTGCACGAAAGATGATCAACTGCGTCATCGTGCCCGATAGACCTGAGAGAAGTGTGCCGAGAAGAAAGACGCCGATGCCGATCTGGTAAAGCAGACGGCGTCCGTAAAGGTCGGAGAGTTTTCCCCAGACGGGGACTGTGACGGTCGATGTGACTAGGTAGGCTGAGAAGACCCAACTGTAGTGATTTAACCCACCGAGTGACGCGATCACTGTCGGCATTGCCGTTCCGACTACCGTCGCTTCAAGGGCCGCGATGAACATCCCGGTCATCACGCCCGCCGTTATGAGCCATCTTCGCTGACGGGAAATCGCCGCACCTTCGACCGTATTCGATTCCCTACCCTTGTCCAATGCCATCCACTTATCTTAACCCTTCATCCACTCGCGGTCTCTCTCACCGAGGTCCGCGATCTTTGTCATAAGGTGGTCGGCGATCTCCTTGTGCGTGCGAATCGAATCGCGCTTCTCGTAGAATTCGGAGAGATCGACCGGCTCCCCAAACCAGATCCTAACCTTTTCACCGCCGGTCCAATTTCCGAGTATCTGACGAGGGAGATCGTTTATCAGTCCGGTAACAAACACGGGGACGACCTGCGGTCTCGCCTCATAAACGACCTTACCGATGCCCGGTTGTGCGGGCAAGAAATCATAGGGATCCGTGCTGAGGTTCCGCTTCCCTTCCGGATGAAAGCCGATCACGTGTCCCGGGCCGATCGTGCAGATCCTCACCAGCTCGCGAACCGAGAACTTGTCAAACGTACGCTTACGAGCTTCGTTCTGCTCGCGGAAGAACGGTGGATACATCGCCCACCAGCCCATCACAAGATTTACAAACCATCCGACCGGATTGTCATAGAAAAACTTTGCTCTGACGGGAAAGAAAAGGACGATGGGTCGCGAGGTGCGTCGGAAAAGTACGCTCGAGACGGTGTACATGTCGAAGAAGGATCGATGATTCGACACCAGCACGAGCGGACGGCCCGCATCGGTGGATTCGACATTCTCGATCCCGAAGACATTCATCAGGTTGTATGTCGCGATATAGATCCAAAGCGATCCGATGTGACGTTGGCATACCGTCCAAAACCTTTTCCAGGCGCCGGTGTTCATTCGGCGGACAAGCCGAAAGCCGACGGATTCGGTCGTATCCAGGACAGAGATCTCTTCGGGAGTGGGGAGTAGCGGAGTGCTTTGCTGGATCTGTGACGCGGCGGGCGCGGTTAGGTCTTGCGACATAAAACGAAAACGTTAGTTTACCATCCGGTCGCAAATACGTCAGACCGAGTAAGCTACGACCAGCAAAATAGAGTATCTGGACAAGTTTTTGCGAGCTGATGTAACATGGCCTCAGCATTCCGTCATTGTTTGATTTCGCGGTTTCAATCAACCTTCGCTTCTTCTCTCTTCCGGTTTCCGGCAGTTTCGGACTAGCGGCAGCTTTCCTCAGGAGTACAAATGTTTTTGAAAAGTATCACTAGAGCGGCAACGTTCCTCGCCTTTGTCGTCGGCACGACCATCGTTACCGTCGGTCAGACGAGTCCGGACGGTGTTTGGTCACCTGTCGCGGAAAGTAGCTTGGCGAATAGAAGCGGCGAACGCCAAGTTGTCCCGCTGGCGTATCGTACGTTTAGTCTGAACCGATCGGCCGCAAACGCCATTCTCGCCGCTGCACCCGAAGAATTCTCCGCTGGTAGCCGTTTCACTCAATCGATCCTTACGCTGCCGATGCCGGACGGCAGCTATGCCCGATTCCGAATCGAGCACTCGTTGATCGTCGAGCCGGGACTCCTCGTGAAATATCCCGAGCTTGGCCGTACCTACAACGCTCGCGGTATCGATGATCCGACGGCTACCGCGCGTCTCGATTTTCTTCCGAACGGACTTCACGCGATGGTCCTCTCAACGACCGGCACTGTGTTGGTCGATCCGTATTCGAAAGGAGATATCCAGAACTACATCACCTATTTCAAACGCGACGTTCCCCGCCGGTCGTCATTTTCTTGCGGCTTTGATGAGAAGGAAGCTGTCGCCAAAATGTTCCGCGTCGGTGAGGACGCGAGTCAGGCACTGATACCGGATTCGGCGGCACCTGAGGTTATGTCAGGCACCCAGCTTCGTACTTACCGCCTCGCACTTGCGGCGACGAACGAGTACGCGGCCACGGTCGGCTCAAATAACATAGTTGAAACGCTCATTGCCGAAGTCTTGATCATGAACCGCGTGAATGGCGTCTACGAACGCGATCTGGCGATCAGGATGGTGATGATCGCCAACAACAACCTGATCACGTTCGCGGGCGATAACGCGACGTGCGGCGCCGCGAACAATGAGGCGTGCACCGCTGCGAATGACCCTTATACGAACGACGACGGTGAGATCATGATCGACGAAAACCAGGCGGAGATCACTGCGACCATCCAATCCGCGAACTACGACATCGGTCATGTGTTTAGTACCGGTGGCGGAGGTATTGCTGCTCTACAAGTTCCTTGTAAGACGAACTCGAAGGCAGAAGGCGTTACCGGGCTCTCGAATCCCGTCGGTGATCCGTTCGCGATCGACTACGTCGCCCACGAAATGGGTCATCAATGGGGCGGCGGCCACACAATGAACGGATGCAGTCGCAGCGCATCGACTGCTTACGAAGTTGGGAGCGGTATAACGATCATGGCTTATGCCGGCATCTGCGGTTTACAGAATCTTGCGAGGCACAGTATCGACACGTTCCACGTGAAGAGTCTCGAACAGATCATCGCATACAGTCAGGCGGGTATTGGCAGTACTTGCGGAGTAACTACTGCAACCGGTAATACACCGCCAAGCGTTTCAGTCGTTGGCGGACCAACCTTCAACATCCCGAAAGGGACCCCGTTTGCTCTTACAGCATCCGGCAGCGATGTGAACGGCGACGCCGTGACGTACGACTGGCAGGAATATGATCTCGGTCCCTCGGCCGTCGGACAAGTACCAAACAACGATGCCGATGGACTGGCGCGTCCGATCTTTCGACCGTTCCTGCCCACATCGGGCCCGACACGCATATTCCCCCAACTCGAACACATTCGCGAGTCCGCGAACGTTCCGCCGAACTTTGATGACGATGGATTCCTTACGGGCGAGATCCTTCCTGCAATAACTCGAACCATGACGTTCCAGGTTATCGCACGGGATAACCGTGCGAACGGTGGCGGGATCAACACGGCTACCGCAACCGTAAACGTAGATGGAAACAGCGGACCGTTTGCCCTCACGGCGCCGAACACCGGTGGTAGTTGGCCGACGAATTCGAATCAAGTTGTGACTTGGAATGTCGCGAACACAAACGCGGCTCCGGTTAGTGCGTCGAACGTGCGGATCTTGTTTTCATCCGACGGCGGACAAACATTCCCGACCGTCCTAAACTCATCGACTGTTAACGACGGAACCGAGTCGATAACCGTCCCAAACAGCCTGACGTCGACTGGTCGAATAAGGGTCGAGGCCGTGGGCAACATCTTCTTTGATATATCAGACGCAAACTTCACAGTCGTCGCCGGCGGTCCCGCCACTGCGAAAGCCCCGTTCGACTTTGACGGGGATAACAAAACCGACGTCTCGATATTTAGAGCTTTAAACGGACAGTGGTGGTGGAACCGCAGCTCAGACGGTCAGACAAACGCAGCGACATTTGGAATACCGGGTGACGTCATTGTGCCGAACGATTTCTCGGGAGACGGAAAAACCGATCTCGCGGTGTGGCGTCCGTCGACAGGCAACTGGTTGATCCTTAGATCCGAAAACTTCTCGTACTACTCGGTTCCCTTCGGCAGCGCAGGCGACATACCGATTCCGGCGGACTTTGACTCGGATGGCAAATCCGACCCCGCCGTGTTCAGGCCCTCGGAGAATCGCTGGTACATCCAGAATTCCGGTGGCACGGTCAGCATCATCGGCTTCGGCTTGACCGGCGACAAACCGGTCGTTGGAGACTACGACGGCGACAATAAAGCGGACATCGCTATCTTTCGCCCGTCGAACGGTCAGTGGTGGATCCGAAGGAGCAGCGATGCCTCCATCTACGCATTCACGTTCGGATCATCGACGGACAGACCGGTTCCGGGTCGGTGGACTGCAGACAACAAAACGGACGCCGCGTTCTGGCGTCCATCGACGGGTTTCTGGTATATCGCACGCAGCGAAGATTCTTCGTTCTATTCGGTACCGTTTGGTGCGACCGGTGACGTGCCGGCTCCCGGCGACTACGATGGTGACGGCAAGTTCGACACCACAGTATTCCGACCGTCGAATACAAATTGGTACATCAACCGTTCGACGGCGGGGATACTGATCATGCAGTTCGGTCTAACGACGGACACACCGACACCGAGTGCGTTTGTTCCTTAAGAAAGCTTGCGTAGCGAGTGAAGAAAATAACCCGCGTAGCAAGTGAAGAAAATAACTCGCGTAGCGAGTGAACAAAATAACTCGCGTAGCGAGTGAACAAAATAACTCGCGTAGCGAGTGAAGAAAATAACTCGCGTAGCGAGTGAAAGCACGTAGCCCCCCAGCGTGAGCTGGGGGGTGGCATGAACAAATCCAGAGAGCTCGCGTATGCGAGCGATAGATGACTCCCCACCATCTGTCGGTCGCATACGCGAGCTCATTTTTTCAACGCAAAAACCCCCAGCTCACGCTGGGGGCTACATGCTTTCGCTCGCAACACGAGCTGAAACGCACAACTAATTTCGGACCCATCTAGCAACATATTGTTATTCAATATTGAAGTACTTCGCCTCAGGATGATGAACAATGATCGCCGATGTCGACTGCTCCGGGTCGAGTTGGAATTCCTCGGTCAGTTCGACGTCGATTCGCTTCGGATCAAGCAGGTCGAAGATCTTCGTTTGGTCTTCAAGGTTCGGACACGCCGGATAACCGAAACTAAATCTCGAACCTTGATAG
>DATEOJ010000003.1:0-11191 GCA_035274235.1 Pyrinomonadaceae bacterium | reverse complement strand
CCCAGTCGCGCTTCGCTTCCAGACAGCCAAGTGCGACCGACTTGGATTCACCCAAGGCGATCCGCGCGACTTCGCGTGTGATCTTCTTTGAGACGAAAGTCTTACCTCGGCGTGGCGATTCGTGATTGAAGAGGATTCCGTTGGACGCAAAAATTCCGTATGCCTCGCGGAAATTTACGATCGTCCAGTAGCCGAATAGCTTGGCTACGCCGTAAGGCGAACGCGGATAGAACGGCGTCTTCTCGGTCTGAGGAACCTCCTGGACCTTGCCGAATAACTCCGATGTCGACGCCTGGTAGAACTTCACCTGTCGCAGACCCGTCTCGCGGATCGCATCAAGGAACCGCAGCGTTCCGAGCGCGTCGACCTGCGCGGTGTAATCCGGGATCTCGAACGATACTTTGACGTGACTTTGCGCCGCGAGATTGTAGATCTCGTCCGGGACGATCTTTTCGAGCAGTCGGTTCAGGCTGCTCGTGTCGATCACATCGCCGTAATGGAGAAAAAGCTTTTTGTTGAGAACGTCCGGATCGTTGTAGAGGTGATCGATCCTACCGGTGTTGAACGAACTCGAACGGCGTACGATGCCATGCACCTCGTAACCTTTCTCGAGAAGGATCTCGGTCAGATAACTCCCGTCTTGTCCGGTAATGCCCGTGATGAGCGCTTTTTTCATAGAAGAGAACGCGGCTAGACAGAGGACGCGTCGCGCGTCGTCGCCACATTATTCAGATACCAGTCGTACGCACTTCGAAGACCCTCGCGAAGCCCGATTCGTGAATGCCACCCAAGCGAGTTCATTCGCGACACATCGAGGAGCTTTCGCGGTGTCCCGTCGGGCTTGGATGGATCGGTGACGATCTCACCCTCGAACCCGACAATTTCCCGGATCATTTGAGCCGCTTCGATTATCTCGACATCGGTTCCCGTTCCGACATTCAAATGTGAAATACCTGTCCCGTAGATCGCGTCCGCATTAAGTTCATCCAGCGAGAAAAGAATCGCTTCGGCGAGATCGTCTACATGCATGAACTCGCGTCGCGGTCGGCCGCTTCCCCAAATCTCGACCTCGCGCGCCTCACTCTTTTTAGCTTCGTGAAACTTTCGGATCAGCGCTGGGATCACATGCGACGTCTCGAGATCGAAGTTATCATTCGGACCGTAGAGATTCGTCGGCATCAGGGAAAAGAAATTTGATCCGTGCTGACGATAAAAACTCTCACACAGTTTTATACCAGCGATCTTCGCGACTGCATACGGCTCATTTGTAAACTCGAGATAGCCCGACAGCAGAGCTTCCTCGCGCATCGGTTGCCCGGCGTCTCGCGGATAGATACACGAGCTTCCGAGGAGGATAAGCTTTTCAACTTTTGACGTGAACGCGGCGTGAATCACGTTCGCTTCGATCATCAAGTTCTGATAGATGAAATCCGCCCGATAGGTATTGTTCGCGAGGATACCGCCGACCTTCGCGGCGGCGATGACTACGACGTCCGGTGAATTGGCCTCAAAGAACTCGTCGACTTGCCCTCGATCCGTGAGGTCGGTATCGCGAGAAGACGGCGTTAGCAGGCGTGAGCATCCGCGTCGCTCTAACTCGCGCACGACGGAGCTTCCGACCATCCCGCTTGCACCGGCGACGAAAATCCTTTTCTCCGAAAGATTCATTCGTGAACTTTGGGTATAAAAAGCGCGAGGCGGTCGTCTATTACTGACGCCGCCCCGAAGACATGCTTACAAGTTACTACTGCTCATCGCCCGGATAACTGTCGCGTTGATAGTAGCTCTGGTAATAGTAGTAGTTGTCCTGCGAACGGAGGTTTACGTTGTTAAGAACCACGCCGAAGATCTTTGCACCGACATCGTGCAGAAGCTGACGTGCGCGACGTACAACCTGCCGCGAGCTCTTACCGGCATGAACGACGAGGATAACGCCGTCAACCATCGAAGCGATCAACACACCATCCGTGAACGACGTTATCGGCGGAGAGTCGACGACGACATGGGTGAAGTGCTGCTGCAAGAGCTTGAGCAAGTTCGCCATCTGCTCCGAGCCGATAAGCTCCGCCGGGTTCGGCGGAATCGGACCCGACGTGAGCATGTAGAGCTTCGTGCCATCGTCCTGCTTGACGATGTTGAGGATCTCAGCCTCGGTAAGCTCCGCCGAAAGGATCGTACTTAGACCATCGCCGTTGTCGATATTGAACACCGAATGCAGACGCGGTCGACGCAAGTCGGCGTCGATGATCAGGACCTTCGCACCGGTCTGGGCAAGACTGATCGCCGTGTTTGTCGCGGTCGTCGTTTTTCCTTCCGACGGCAAGCTCGACGTTATCAAAAGCGATTTTGGCGCGTGACCGGCGGTCGATAATAAGATCGACGTTCTGAGCTGCCGGTATGCTTCCGCCAACGACGAACGCGAGTCGGCGTAGATCAGAAGCTCCGAGTTGGCGGGATCTTCGACCTCCTCGTTATTAGATCCGCCGACAAGCAGCAGACGCCGCTTGGGAATCGAATCGATCGTCGGGATCGCCGCAAGTGCGGGCAGCTGCAAGTAGGTCTCGATCTCTTCCGTCGAGCGGATCGTGTCATCGAGATACTCAAGGAACAGAGCGAGTCCCATTCCGAACAGCGTCGAAAGGAACAAGGCCGCTACGACCGTTGTCAGACGGCTGGGTGATACTGCGTGCTCGGGCGGAATAGCGAACTGCGCGACGCTAATGTTGTTATCGGAACCTTGCGATGCAACGTCATTGGAGCTCTGCTGCTTGCGAAGGTTGTCGAGGAATCCCTTGTTGGTCTCGATCGTCTGCTCGAGGAGTTTGAGCTTAACGGCATCCGAGTTTTGCACCTGCGCTTCGTTGTAGGCCTGGTCGTACGAGGCGCGGATCTTATTTTCCTGAGCAAGAGTCTGGTTATGTTTTGTCTCGAGATCTCGAATAAAGAACTTAGATGTGCGATCGCGGAGTTGTTGAACCTCTTCGTTGTTCTTCTCGATAACTTTCGTCAACGAGTCTTCGAGACTCTTGATCATCGTATCCTTCTCGACGATCTCCGGTGCCGACTCTTTATACTCCTGCAGCAATCGCGCGCGTTCTGAACGGATCTCCGCGATTCGCTTTTGCGTATCGTTCCGAACCGCGGAGATATTGTTCTCACGCTCGGTGATGTAACGGGCGATCTCGATCTCGACTCGGGCTCTGATCGCCTCCGGATTTCCTCGCAGCGCATTAAATTCGGCTTCAGCTGTCTTTCGCTGATTCTCGGCTGTAAGAAGGTCTTTGTTCAGACCGGCTAGACGCGCCAGTGCGAGTGTTTGATCCTTATCCGTCTGCAAAATACCACCGCTTCGCTTCAGCTCCACCAGCTCAAGTTCTCCGGACCGGATCTCGGATTGTAGATCGGTGATTCGTTTTTGAAGGAAGTCGCTTGTCTTCCGGCTCGTTCCCGTTCGCTTGTTTTGGTTCTGAGTGACGAACGTTTCACCAATGCTGTTTACCACGAATGCCGCGAGGGTCGGGTTTGTGTGGCGAAAGCTAAGTTCGATCAGACGCGTGTCCTTTACCGTCGCACGGGATTCGCGGACCGGTTCCGCCGACATGTTCTTTCGAATGACATCGATGTAGGGTGCCAGCCGTACGGCCTCCGCTATTTCATCCGACGAGATCAGCGACGAGCTTGCCGACGCAGCAGATTGATCTTCCGCAGATTCCTCTTTCTTTCCTGAGTCGCTGGCGAGACCGATGGTCTTTAGCATCCCACGAAGCATTCCGCCGCCATCGGCGACCGCAAGTAGAAATTCTTTATTTGTATCGAGACTGTGATCCTTTACCACCTGTCGAAGTAGGCTCTCGGAGTCAAGCAGCTGGAGTTGCGTGTTGAAGTACGAAGGGTCCTGGTTCGAAAGCGGTCGCTGCCTGTCCGGTGTGACGAGGTCGGGATTCGTTTGTTCGAGATCAACCTGGATGCGCGCTGTCGCGGCGTAAATATTCGGTTTCCGCGCCATGTAGATCGCCGTCAACGTGGTAACCAGAACCACGATGCCGATGACGAGCCATAAACGTTTCCTGATCGCCTTCCAGTAGTCGAGTAACTGAAATCCCTCGGACGCGTAGTTGTCCCGATATGCGGGATAACGGCCCGAACCAGGAACGATCTGGGGTTCAAAATGACGTTCCAACTCGACCGGTTCGTTAACCGGTTTCTGGATGATCTCGCGACTCTCTTTCATTTCTTCGATAATTAGGGAACCCGATAAAAGATCGAGGGAATGCCGTTCGTCAACGATCTCCCGACGCTGTTCATGATGTCTTTTGTTTTATCCACACTCAACGCGACTACGTCGTTTGGCTCCAGGAAAGGATCGTTTGCCTTTCTGCTTTCGATAGCCTTGAGATCGTAAATGAACTCGTCTCGTTCAGCCTTACCCGGAACCAGCCGGAGGACGCGGACCTTGCTCTTGTCGGTCGCCGGTTTTGTTCCTTTCGCCGAAGCGATCGCCTGTGTGAGAGTAAGCGGACCCCGCATCTCGACGAGTCCTTGTTCGTTAACATTACCGTAGACGTATACGATGTCCGCCTTGAGAACCGATACGATGTCACCGGGCCGCATAACGACATTCTCTCTTCCTTCGAGAATATCTTTCAGCGAATAAGCGGCATAGCTCTTATCGTCTAGAGGCGCTTCACCCGGACCTTCGTTTAAAGTGCAGTTCGAAGTGCTCCCCGTTCGCGCGACAATAACGCGCGTGCCTGCTTCCTTGTTAGGGCCGCCAGCCTGAGCAAGAAGCTCGAGAAGTCGGACACGGCGACTGATCATGTATTGGCCCGGTTTTTCGACCGCACCCATCACGCCAAACGCTCGTGATCTCTGTTCGATGGCAACCACGTTCACTTCCGGATTCTTCAGATAGTCTTTTTGATAGGCTTGTTCGATCGTGTCCGCAAGTTCCGCTTCGGTCTTGCACGCCGCAACGACGGGATCCTTCAGTCTGAAAAGACTGATCGTTCCGTTTGAATTGACGCTGACACGTTGGTTGAGATCTCCATGGCGGTAAACCTGGATCTCGAGGACGTCCTGAAAGCCGATGCGGTATCGATCCTCTTTCCCGACTTGGGCGACAGTCGTTGGGCTAGTTGGGTCGCTGACCTGACCTGAGGTCGGCGGCGCGATAACAAATACACTGGCGCAAAGAAAACACAGGTAGATAAATGCTCTCATCCTATTAAACTCCATAAAGCCGAGGCCGTTGATTTGGAACCGCGCCGTTTGATTGTTTTTCAGAATGCGAAGTTGTTCGCGAACGCCCGTCCGCAACGGAAAACGTCTTGCAAAGAAAGTAGTTTAGCAGAGGGTATCTGCTTTGAAAACCGCAAATTTTAAAACTGTGACCGTTTTAGCTACACTTTGAGGACACCCGCGGGGCCCTACTCCTCCTATGGAAAATGCAACGCCGATGCTTCGGCAATACCTGGAGATAAAGCAGCTATATCCCGGAACGCTCCTCTTATTCCGCCTCGGTGATTTCTACGAGCTATTCAACGAAGACGCTATTACGGGTTCTCGTGAACTGCAAATAACCCTCACGGCGCGTCAAAAGGATTCTCCGAACCCTATTCCGATGTGTGGCGTGCCCCATCACGCTGCGGCCGGTTACATTGCAAAGCTGGTAAAAAAGGGCTATCGGGTCGCGATCTGTGAGCAGGCCGAGCCGGCCGCGAAAGGAGTAAAGCTCGTGAAGCGCGAGGTCGTCCGGGTAATAACCCCGGGCACCGCGGTCGATCCTCAATTGTTGGACGCCGGTGAAGCGATCTATCTGGCGTCGGTCTGCGGTGACGGGACCAATTTCGCCGCGGCGTTTCTTGATGTCTCGACCGGCGAATTCACGGCGACACAAATATCAGGCCCGACTGCGTGGACGAAGATCTGCGAGTGCGTGGAAAGTTACGCACCCCGCGAGATCGTTTGTCCTGAGGGAATGCACACCGAGGTCGCGAGGGCATTCGGGTATGTACTCTCCGATAACGAGCTTCCCGGTATGAAGGATGCGCGACCGCCGAGCGGTCGGGTGACGATCACGCCGGTCGACGAGATCTTTTTTGACCGCCGCGACTCGGAGTCGATGCTTACCCGACAGTTCAATGTCCGTGAGCTAACGGGGTTCGGTCTGAATGGTAGAGATGAGGCGATCCGAGCCGCCGGCGGTGCGTTACGTTATGCGCAGGAAACTCAGAAGGCCGCGGCGGAGCATATCAGTGGCATCGGCTACTTCGAGTCGCAGGACTCGATGATCCTCGACGCGGTCACGCTTCGAAATCTCGAGATAGTAGAGACACGAGGTGAGGCAGCCGGACGATCATTGTTTAGCGTGATCGACGAAACGATCACAAGCATGGGGGCAAGACTGCTGAAAGCTTGGCTTGTCCGGCCCTCGATAAAGCGTAACGAGATCCAAACTCGCCTCGCCGCGGTCACGGAACTTGGCGATGCGATGCTGCGCGATCGAATTCGCTTTCTACTAAAAGAGGTCGCCGATCTTGAACGTCTGGTTGGGCGAGTGAACCTTGGGACCGCGAGTGCACGTGATCTGCTTGCGCTGAATCGCTCGATGTCTCAAGTGCCGGATATCAACGCGTCGCTGTCCGATGCGAGTTCCCTGCTGCTTCAGGTACTCAACGAAAATATTTTTCCGCTACCCGAGCTAACCGATCTGATCGCTCGCTCAATAGCAGACGAGCCTCCGATCAATCTTATCGACGGCGGCACGATTCGCGACGGCTTCAACGTCGAGCTCGACGAGCTTCGAAATATTTCGCGCTCCGCCAAACAAACGATCGCTGGTTTTGAGGAACAGGAAAAGGCCCGCACCGGCATTAGCAGTCTGAAGGTACGGTTCAATAACGTCTTCGGTTACTACATCGAGATCTCGAAAGGAAACGCCTCACGTGCTCCCGAAGATTACGAGCGACGGCAAACTCTGGCGAACGCCGAGCGGTTTACGACGCCGCAGTTAAAGGAATGGGAAGCCAAGGTTCTCGGTGCGGAAGAAAAGATCATCGCACTCGAGACTGAGATCTTTAACGACGTCCGGTCGCGCGTTCGAGCGGAGACGCACCGATTGCAATCGACGGCGCGAGCACTCGCGACGCTCGACGTCCTTGCATCGCTCGCGGAAACGGCAGCTCGACGAAATTACGTTGCACCGACACTTCACGACGGCGACGAGATCGAAATAAAAGGCGGGCGACATCCGGTTGTCGAGGCTGCACTTCGTGATTCGTTCGTGCCGAACGATGCGTATCTCAACAACTCGACAGATCGCCTGCTCATCGTGACGGGTGCGAACATGGGCGGAAAGTCGACGATCCTCCGCCAGATCGCGCTGATCCAGGTGATGGCGCAGGTCGGTTCGTTTGTACCGGCGACGCTTGCGCGACTACCGATCATTGATCGGGTTTGGACACGAGTCGGAGCATCGGACGATCTAGCGTCTGGGCGTTCGACGTTCATGGTCGAGATGACCGAGACGGCCGCGATCCTCAACAACGCTACGCCAGGCAGTTTGATACTGCTCGATGAGATAGGTCGAGGGACATCGACCTTCGATGGTCTTTCGATCGCGTGGGCCGTTGCCGAGTATCTCCACAACTCACCCGAGCATTCCGCGAAGACGATGTTCGCGACGCACTATCACGAGTTGACCGAGTTGGCCGAGAATCTTCCGGGCGCAAAGAATTATCAGTTGACCGCGACGGAACGCGACGGTGAAGTTGTGTTCCTTCACATACTCGAGAAAGGAAAAGCGTCGAAGTCGTACGGCATCGCAGTCGCTCGTCTCGCAGGTCTGCCGCCGAACGTTATCGAGCGTGCGAAAGATGTCCTTTCGCGGCTCGAGCGATACGAGATCGCGGTCTTCGCCGATGATAAGAAGACTGGCCTCGGTGCGGCAGCAGCAGCGAAAGCCGCGGCGCAGGTTTCACTCTTTGCGATCACCAACGAGAATGCGATCGAAGAGTTGCGGACGATGGATATCGACGGGCTGTCTCCCGAGGAAAGCAAGGCGATCCTTAGCGATATAAAGCGCAAGATTGTTTGAAGTGACGGACCGGGTGAACTTCTTCTCTGCGTGCTTCGCGAGCTCTGCGTGGAAAATCACCCCGGATGTCCAAGATATTTATCTCACGCAGAGCCCGCGAAGCACGCAGAGAAGGAGGCATGGGTAGCTTGGAGCAATCCGACGTTCGTAAGACTTGTACGAAAGCCAAAACCGTTCCTTAATTTTGCCTGGATCTGAGTTTCCAAAATGACCATAGACCAAAAGATCGGCCAACTATTCTTTGTAGGAATTTCCGGGCCTCAGATAGACGAGCAGACCAGCGATCTGTTGACCGCCGTAAAACCCGGCGGCGTATGTCTCTTCGCGCGGAACATCAAGGATCGTTCGCAAACACGTTCATTGCTCGACAGCTTGCGCGGCAGACTCGACAACCCGTTTCTGAGCGTCGACCAGGAGGGCGGACTTGTCGATCGGCTTCGACGCATCATGACTCCGATGCCGGCGGCCGACAAGATCAAGACCGCGGACGATGCCGATCGTTTTGGTCGCATCGTAGGCGAGGCTCTTCGCATACTCGGCTTCAACATGGATTTCGCTCCGGTCGTCGATGTCATCGACCCAAGCCGCGATCGTTTTAACAACGGACTCCATTCGCGTGCGTTCGGGAAATCGAAAAACGAGGCCGCTGAACTCGCCGGTGCGTTTCTGGACGCGATCCAACACGAGGGCATCATCGGTTGTCCAAAGCACTTCCCCGGTCTCGGCGCATCCGAGGTCGACTCTCATAAAGAACTACCAACCGTCTCGATCAGCGAAACGGAACTGAAGGAGACCGATCTTCATCCGTACAAGAATTTAGTGAGTGCCGGATCAGTTAAGAGCGTGATGATTGCTCACGCAGCGTTTCCGAACGTTGGCTTGCAGGAACGGGATCAAAATGGCAAACTTTTACCGTCTTCGCTAAGTCCCGCCATTATTTCAGAATTACTTCGTGGTGAGTTTGGATTTGACGGGCTTGTCGTGACCGACGATCTTGAGATGGGTGCGATCGTTGAAAACTACGGCATCGGCGACGCGTGTAAGAGGGCGCTCGCGGCCGGAGCCGACATGCTGGCGATCTGTGCGGGCGAAGCCGCAATCCGCGAAGGCTACGAAGCTATTGCAGCTGCTGTTCAAAGCGGCGAGATAACTCACGAACGCCTCGACCGCTCGATCGAAAGAATCTCTACTTTAAAGACGAAACTCGCTGAACCGTTGCCGTTCGATACCGAACGGCTCGATGAGCTTTCAAACGAGATCGTTGAATTAAACCGCCGGATCAACTAAACGTACGGAGGACTAATTAATTTGCGCAATTACTTTTTACTTTTCATCCTGGTCAGTATCTCGCTCTCGCTTTCCTGCCGTCGACAAAACACGGAATACGTAACGGTCGCACTTCCCGAAAAATTCACGACGCTCGACACGCTCACGGCGCAGACCTCTGCTTCTTCGGATGATCGTCTCCGTAACCTCATTTTCAATACGCTTGTCCGCAAAAACGAATCGTTCGATTACGTCGGCGAACTCGCGAAAGAGATCAACGTCGCACCGGATAATGTGACGGTTACATTCGTCCTTCGCGATAACGTGAAGTTTCATAACGGAAAGGCGTTTACCTCGGCTGATGTTAAGTACACTTTTGACGAACTTTTTAAGAGCAACAGCTTCAAGTCGAAAGCATTCTTCGATACGGTTCCCGTAAGCGGCGGTCCGTCAGATGCGAGTAAGCCGGCTGCGAGCACTTCCGCTAACGGAAACACGAATACAAAAGCAGAAGAACCTAAAACGAAAGCGGTGCCGCACATCGTCTCGCTTGAGACACCAGATCCGCTGACCGTTGTCATCAAAGTCTCGAAGCCCGCTCTTAAAAATCAGCTGCTCTCAAACCTCGTAGCGATCCCGATCATTCCTGAAGGTACGGTCGAGCAGCAGAAAGACAGTCCCATCGGTTCCGGTCCGTTCAAGTTTGTTAACTACGACTCGTCGCAAAGCAGCGTCGAACTTGCCGGCAACGCTGAGTATTGGGAAGGTGCCCCGAAGATACAGAAGCTGAAAGTAAAAAATGTTCAGGATGCGAACTCGATGCAAGCGGAGTTGCAGACTGGAGGCGTCGATATCGCGCCGAACCCATCGAATCTTCCTCCCGATAGCATCAAAGCATTGGGTGCAAACCAGAATCTGAAAGTCGAGCAATCGAACGGATCGAATGTTCAGTACGTCGTTTTCAACACGCAGCTAGCGCCGCTCGACAATGTGAAGGTTCGTCAGGCGATCGGCTATGCGATCGATCGACAAAAGATCGTTTCGGATCTTCTCTTCGATCAGGCGCGCGTCGCGAACTCTGCGGTACCTCCCGAGTCGTGGGGCTACGCGGCAGGCACCGAATATACATACGATCCGAATCGTGCGAAGGAGTTGCTAAAGGAAGCTGGTTATACGAATCAGGAGATCGTCTTCAAGTACAGCTCGCAGAATTCTTACGTCAACAACTATTCGCAGGTGATCCAGAACGCTCTGAGCGATGTCGGTCTCAATGTTCGAATCGAGACGCTCGAACGAAATACGATCGTCGATCAACTCGTGAAAGGTCAGGTTCAGATGTACACCGGGATCTGGGTCGGCGGTAACCAGGATCCGATCTTCCTTCGCGATCTTTTCTCGACGAGCAAGATCCCTGGAAAGACTGTCGGATGCTGTAACCGTAGTCGGTACTCAAATCTTGAATTGGACAAGATACTCGAAAGCGCCGTCGATGCGACCGATCGCGGACAAGCAAAGCAGTTGTACGCGCAAGCACAGGAAATCGTCAGCCGCGAGTTGCCGCTTTTCCCCCTCTGGTACCCCGCGAACATCGTGATCGCGAACAAGCGTATCGGCAACATCAAGATCAACGGCAGCGGCGACTGGAGCTTTTTGAAGGATGTGACGGTGGATCCGTAGGTCGAACAGCTTGGACTTATAGGACATATATGACCTATAAGACCTATAGGACCTATATGTCCTATAAGTCTGAGGTCTTAGTTGACAATTCTTTTTCAAACGCTAGAATCATTCTTTGCGATGCGGGAGTAGCTCAGTGGTAGAGCGCGACCT
>DATEOJ010000002.1:0-3219 GCA_035274235.1 Pyrinomonadaceae bacterium | reverse complement strand
CATTACTCCGGCCGCAGCGAACGCTGTCGCCGAAAAGTTGTTTGGAGGTTGGCCGACTCCGAAGCGGGAACCCGGGATCGGGTCAGGATATGGCTCCGGTATCGTCGGCGCGAGGCCGATCGTTCGAAAGATCACGGTCATAGATCTGCCGGACTCGGGACAGGCCGCGGTCAATTTTTACAAACCGATCATCGGAGTTACCCGCGGTAGTAATCAATACTATTCCGCTTCGGTTTTGAACTCGCTCTTGGGCGGCGGTTATTCCTCAAGGCTCAACCAGGAGATTCGTATCAAACGCGGCTTGAGCTACGGCGCGGGAAGTTCATTTTCGTGGCGGAGAAATAGAACGAACTTCAGCGCGAGAACGCAAACGAAGAACGAATCGGCTCCCGAAGTTGCGGAGCTAATGATCGCTGAGCTAAAACGACTGACGGATACCGATGCCACCGAGACCGAACTAAATCCGCGTCGACTTGTGTTGACAGGCGGATTTGGAAGAAACCTCGAGACTACCGGTGGACTCGCAGCGGCTTTGAGTGACTTATACAGCTTCGGGATCGCTCCAAGCGAACTTAACGCTTACATGCCTGGTGTAACCGGTGTCAGCAGCGCCGCAGTTAAAGATTTTGCCGCAAAGAACCTCTTTGACGGCGAGATGATCATCGTTGGCGACTACTCCATCTTTAAGGATGACCTCGCGAAGCGATTCCCTGGGATGAAGATCGAAGTGGTTAAGGCGAGTGAACTGAATATCGAAAGCCCGACGTTGAAAAAGTCGGATATTCCTTAAAAATAATTACACCGCAGAGACGCGGAGACGCAGAGTAAAAACCTTCTTCACTCCGCGTCTCCGCGTCTCTGCGGTGAACTTTCTTGGACGCCGCTTGTATGTTTAACTATCCTCAATGCACCGCGACCTGCGCTCCTTTCTCCAAACATTAAGAACCGAGAACGAGATCGTCGAGATCTCAGCCGCGGTAGACCCATATCTTGAGCTCGCCGAGATCCATCGTCGCGTGATCGACGAAAAGGGAAAGGCGCTCTTGTTCACCAACGTAAAGGGTTCGCAGTTTCCGGTTGCGACGAATCTCTTCGGAACGATCCGTCGAATTGACCTCGCGTTCGGCAAACGACCGCAGCAATTCGTCGAACGCGCCGTTCACATGGCCGAGTCGATCATGCCGCCAAAGCTTGGAAAGCTTTGGGAATTTCGCGACATGGGCCGTGCGGCGCTAAAGCTCGGTACAAAGCGAACGAGCACGGCTCCGGTTCTGGAATCGCGACAGCCGGCGGCGGACCTTGAAGCGATCCCGTTTATCCAACTCTGGCCCGAGGATGGTGGACACTTCAACACTCTCGGTCTTGTCTACACGGAAAGCCCGACTTCGGGAAAACACAATCTCGGCATCTATCGCATGCAGCGTTACGACCAAACGACGACCGGCATGCACTGGCAGATCGGCAAGGGCGGAGGCTTTCATTACAATGAGGCGGAACAGCGCAATGAGCCGTTACCGGTGACCGTTTTCATCGGCGGACCGCCCGCATTGATCATCTCAGCGATTGCTCCGCTCCCTGAGGATGTGCCGGAGTTGATGCTCGCCTCGTTGCTCGCCGGCGAGAAGATCCGTACCGCGGAAAATCCAATGGGCATGCATCGTCTGCTGGCGGACGTAGAGTTCGCGCTTGCCGGTCATGTACCGCCGCATGAGCGCAAACCGGAGGGACCGTTCGGTGATCACTATGGTTACTATTCGCTGACGCACGACTATCCCGTCTTCCACACCGATGCCGTCTTTCATCGCAAGGACGCGATCTATCCGGCGACTGTTGTCGGCAAACCGCGTCAGGAAGACTTCTTTATCGGTGACTATCTGCAGGAACTTCTGTCGCCGCTGTTCCCGATGGTGATGCCGGCGGTTCGGGATCTATGGAGCTACGGTGAAACCGGATTTCACTCGCTCGCTGCCGCCGTCGTAAAAGAGCGGTATGCGCGTGAAGCTCTCTCGACTGCATTTCGAATACTCGGTGAGGGACAGTTGTCGTTGACGAAGTTTCTGCTACTGACCGACAAGCCGCAGGACCTGCGCGATTTCAAATCGCTGCTCGAACACATCCTCGCCCGTGTCGACTGGCAGCGAGATCTTTTTGTTTTTAGTCAGACAGCATTCGACACGCTCGACTATGCGAGCGGCAAGATCAATCACGGGAGCAAGGCGATCCTGATGGGGCTCGGCGATGCACGACGTGAACTGCCTCGTGAGTTTCGGAGCGAGCTGCCGAGGGGTGTCGATCGTGTTGAAATATTCTGTCCGGGATGCCTTGTTGTTCAAGGTCCCGCCTTCGATGAAGACGAGCAACTCGCAGATCGGCTTGCGAAGAGCGGGCGATTCGAAGACTGGCAAATGGTCGTCCTTCTCGATGACGCGGATCTTGCACTCTCGACCGACAAGTTCCTCTGGGCGACTTGGACGCGGTTCGATCCGGCGAAAGACATCCACGCAAAAAACGTCGAGCTAAAAAATAACCACATCGGATACTCGAATCCTATCGTCGTCGACGCTCGTATGAAGCCCTGGTACCCACAGGAAGTGGAGCCACATCCCGATACGGTGATGTTGGTCGATAAACGTTGGGGTGAGTATTTCGGATAAAGCAGTCGAAGTTAAATGAAAAAGTGGCTTAAACGAATCGGGGTAGTGTTACTGTCTTTCGCCCTCATCATCGGGGCAGTTGTTGGCTACGCTTATTTTATCGAGCCGCGGCTCTTAGTTGTCGTTGAGAGTGACCTTACCGTTCCGCACTTCGATCCGAAGCTAAACGGACTGAAGATCGTCGCGATCTCCGACATCCACGCCGGCTCGAATTATATGCCGCTCGAACGACTTCAACGTGTCGTCGAAACGGCTAATGAACAAAACGCGGATTTGATTGTCCTGTTAGGCGACTACGTTTCGGAAACCGGAGGTCGAAATCGAAATCCCGCGCCCGGCACCGACGGCACGCAGATAAAGATCCCCGTTGAAACCATCGCCGATAACCTACAAGGTTTGAAAGCGAAGTACGGTGCCTACGCCGTCATCGGAAATCACGATTGGTATCACAACGACGCAAAGATCAGGCGTGAGTTCGAACGTGTTGGAATAAACGTGATCGAGAACGAGGTCAGAGAAATCCCTGTTGGCGATACAAGGGTCCGGCTCTGGGGAATCGAGGACT
>DATEOJ010000001.1:0-13684 GCA_035274235.1 Pyrinomonadaceae bacterium | reverse complement strand
TCGAGTTCACGTCGGCACCTGTCGAAACATTTGGTCATCGGATCGTCCGTTTCAAAGACTGCGACGGTGCGGAGATGGGTGTTAGCGGGAAGTAAGAGATGACGTAGAACGGACTGTTAGTCCGTTCTTTTTTCAGAGCCTGAGACCCGAACCGATATTCGATCCTCGACCAAGGACGGACTAACAGTCCGTCCTACGTTTGACTCCTCCTCCTCCTCTAATTAGCCTCTATCCTGGTGTCACACGAAGAGAGCCATGGTTATTTTGGTAAAGAGTTCGCTGTTTCTAGCGGCGAACTCATACCATCCGAACGCGTCGATTGTCCGCTTTGCGGAACGGCGCCGGTCGAGTTCGCGGTCGACTATCAAGGCTTCCATCTCTGCCGCTGCACGAATTGCGGACTGCAGTTTCAAAACCCTCGTCTCAGTTTCGACGAGCTTGCGGAGAAGGTCTATACAAAGGACTACTGCCCCGGTCACGAAGAGACCGCGAGTGACGCCGCGTATGAAAGGCAGATCGCGAACTTCGAAAAATTTCTCGGCCGCAAAGGAAGCGTTCTCGATGTAGGTTGCGGCAACGGTTCCTTTTTACTTTTCGCAGAACGACACGGTTGGCAGCCATTCGGTGCCGACATCGCACTTTCGCCCGAAACATCGCGGCTTACTTGTCCGCTTTGGGAAGGCCGCCTACCGGCGATCGACTTCGGGGGTGCGACGTTCGACGTCATTCGCTTCAATCATGTCATCGAACATCTTCAGAATCCGCTCGTCGAACTCGAACGGTGCAAGTCGCTGCTTAACCCCGGCGGGATCATCTTCATCGGTGTACCGAATGTCGCTGGTTTGAGTCCGCGGATAAAGAATCTCCAGAGTCGTTCGGGTCTAAAGAAAAAGAAATGGCGTCATTACGCAGCGACGCATCATCTTTTCTTTTTCACTGCGGATACGCTTCGCGCAATGATCGAGCGCGCCGGTTACTCAGTTGTCGAATGGCTGACGCCGGTAGATAAGGATTACGGAAAAGCTGGTGGCGGGCTTTACAAGAATGTGGTCGAGAAGCTGCGGGCGGGGAGCAACCTGGAGTTTTATATCAAGCTTCGATAGGGACCGGCTCAGATCGTCCAACAAAGAGAAGATAGGAGTACAGCACGACTCCGCTAAGTATACCGGTAGCGATCTTCACTGCGACAGGGATCTCCGATGGCGAAATAAATCCCTCTATCAAACCGGCGACGACCAGGAAACACGCACAACCGATCACGATCTTCGCCGCTTCCATTCCCTTCTTCTTCAACGCCTGACCCCGCGTCAGATCACCCGGATTAATTATCGCGTAACCGATCATCATTCCGGCTGCACCGCAGAAGCACACAACAGATATTTCGATCACCCCGTGACCAACTACGAACGAACCGAGTTCTGCCGCGAACGGTGGATTCAGTTTGAAGCACGCTCCAAAAACGCTTCCCACGTGTGCGCCGAAAATTGCGATCGCGTAAAACGCTCCGACGCCCAACAGCGCCCCCATCGCGAACGCTCGGATGCTGACGTAGATGTTATTGGACATGATGAGACTCGCACCGATCTCGTTCCCCTGGTTCAGGGATTTCCACCAGTACTGGTTCGCCTGTATCTGTTCAGTAACTCCGGAGAGATAGACAAAGTGCGTGAAGTCGGTGTCCTGCCATGTCGCGATGAAGCCTAAGAGCGCGAACAGCACGAACGTCCCGCCTGAGATCGCCATATACTTCCAATTCGCGCGAAACGTACGCGGGAGCTCGCGCAGGAAGAAGCGGATGATGACGTTCGCTCCCTCGCCCTCTGCGCGATAGATCTTTCCGTGTGCGCGGATGACGAGGCTGTTGAGGTAGTTGATCAGTTTCGGGTCGCGTGTCTCGGCCCGGGCAATGGCGAGGTCGCTCGCGGCCCGCCGGTAAAGCTCGCCGAACTCGCGGACCTCCATCTTAGATAAACCTTTTAACGACGTACCTTGCAGCAGGGTCAACAGACCCTCAAGTCGCTGCCAGTTGTCTTTTCGTTCGTCGATAAAACGGTTCATTTGATTTTGGATTTTAGATTTTGGATTTTGGATTGGCAAACGTTTAACGCAGAGATCGCGGAGACCGCGGAGATTTCCCAGGGGGGCGTGTGCTTCGTGTCTTTCGTTTAGTGTCCGTTCGTTTGGCTTAGTGGTTCCAGTCTTCGGCGACTGCGGAATCCCCTAGCTCATACAAACGCGCACGAGAAGAAGCGAACCACGAACCACAGTAAACAGACCTCCGCGATCCCCGCGGTCTCTGCGTTCAAGCAGCCGTTTGTATTTCGAAATCCCAAAATCTAAAATCTAAAATCTAACTGTGTCAGAAGAAGTTGCGAAGTATCACGAAGAAGACGCAATCGGAAAAACGCGCGATTTCCGGGTTGCACGACGTCTGCTCCGGTATCTGAAGCCTTACTGGCCGATGAGCGTAGCCGCACTCTCGCTCACTCTGTTTACGAACTTCCTCGTCACCACCCAGCCGTATTTCACAAAGGTCGCGCTCGACGACTTCATCACACCCCGACAGACGGACGGCATCTGGATATTCGCCCTCGCGTTTTTCGGTGTCTTTCTTTTGCGATTCGTTTCGTCATACGTGCAGGAAATCTTGCTGAACAACGTCGGGCAGCGCGTCATGTTCGATCTGCGGTCGGAAATATTTACAAAACTGCAGCGGCAGGAAGTCGCATACTTCGACCGCTACCCCGTCGGGCGGATCATGACGAGGCTGACGTCCGACGTCGACGCGCTGAACGAGATGTTCACCGCCGGTGTGATCGACGTTCTCGGTGATCTCGTTCAGATCGTCGCGATCATCGCCTGGCTGTTTTGGATCGACTGGAAGCTCGCGATGGTGTCTCTGATCACGGTTCCTCTGTTATTCACCTGCACGAACTGGTTTAGAAAACACGCTCGCGAAGGTTTTGACAAAGTCCGCACGCGAAACGCAAAACTGAACGCGTTTCTTCAGGAGTACATATCCGGAGCCCAGACGGTTCAGTTGATGAACGCGGAGAGAAAAGCTCGTGGCCGATTCCGCGCCATCAATGACGACTATCGCAACGCGAACATCGAAACGATCTACTACTACGCCGTCTTCTATCCGGTCGTCGACTTCATCGGAGCGATCGGCATCGCGTCGGTCATCTTCTTCTTCGGCTACGAATCGCTATCGAGCATTTCTGCCGGCGGTGCCGCACTGACGATCGGCGTGCTTGCGTCGTTTATCCAGTATTCAAATTATCTCTTCCAACCGATCCGCGACCTGTCGGACAAGTTCAACGTTCTTCAGGCGGCGATCGTCGCGTCGCATCGGATCTTCGTTCTGCTGGATCTCGAGGTCGACATCAAGAGTCCCGAGCAACCGAAGCGCGATGGAAAGGCGAAAGGCGAGATCGAGTTCAAGAATGTTTGGTTCGCCTACAAGGAAAACGACTGGGTCCTGAAAGATGTGTCGTTCAAGATGAACGTCGGCGAAAGCATCGCGCTCGTCGGCGCGACCGGTTCGGGAAAGACGACCGTTACGAACTTGCTGATGCGCTTCTACGACGTGCAACAGGGGCAGATCCTTCTCGACGGTGTCGATGTTCGCGACTGGGATCTTCACTCGCTGCGTTCGAACTTCGCCGTCGTGCTCCAGGACGTGTTTCTCTTCAGCGGGACGATCGAGGACAACATTCGTCTGGGTCGGACCGATATCGACGCGGCGAGAATTCGCTGGGCCGCGACCGAAGTAAAGGCCGACGACTTCATCGAGCGTCTTCCGGAGAAGTACGACTACGCTGTCCGCGAGCGCGGCGCGGGATTGTCGGTCGGTCAGAAACAGCTTGTCTCGTTCGCCCGGGCTCTCGCGTTTGATCCGACGATCCTTATCCTCGACGAAGCAACGAGTTCCATAGACACTGAGACGGAACAGTTGATCCAGCAGGCGGTCGATCGCGTGATGGACGAACGGACATCGCTCGTCGTCGCACATCGATTGTCGACCATTCAAAAGTGCGACCGGATCATGGTTTTCCATCACGGCGAACTGCGTGAATCCGGTACTCACAACGAGTTGCTCTCGCATCGCGGCCTTTATTGGAGGCTTTATCAACTGCAGTATTCGGACGAAAAGATCCACACATCGCAGCAACCAGGTCTCGCGGGCGACACCGCTACAGAGTTTGGCGGCTGAGATCATGAAAGGAAACGCTGGTCGAGGGGCTAGCGATTTATCTATAATGCTCCCTTGAGGGTAAATAGCCGGAATGCCTAACGAGGAACACCTTTCCCACTTTCAGCCTCAGATCGAGGCGATGTTTGACCGATGCAAGGAGAACGCTCCGAACTTCGACGTCACGTTGGAGGCGTTTTCCGGCTCGGTGAGCAATACGCTCAAGCGCTTCTGTGATGCGTCCGCAGATACTCCTGCGACCGCGGATGAAACTCAGTCGCTCTTCGAAAAGCTTCACGCCGACGATCTGTTTCTCGCAATCGCGTGTGCGAGTGGAAACGAGCGCGCGTGGTGGGAGTTTGATCAGCAGTACCGTTCGTACATTGAAAGCATCGCGAAATATTTGTCGAAGACGGATGTCAACGCAAGCGATGTAACCGAGATCGTCTACACGGAGCTTTACGGTACGCGGGTTGTCGATGGTGCGCGTGTGTCGAAGTTTGCGACGTACAGCGGTCGAGGAAGTTTGCGCGGTTGGCTGCGAACCGTCATCTGGCATTCGCTCGTCGATCTTCATCGCACGAGTCACGACGAGGTGTCACTCGACGAGATGACCGAGAACATCGGTGAAGGCGCGGCACACGCGACATTTGTCGTCGAGGCTCCGGGCGGCGAGACGGAGATGATGCAGCAGATCGAGCGGACGCGATATCGTCAGGCGACGATCAATGCTCTCGACGTCGCATTCGGCACGCTCGAGAGTCATGAAAAACTTTTGCTGCTTTACTATCACGTCGAGCGGCTGACGTTGAACGAGATCACCCGTCTGGTCGAACCACCGGACTCCCCGCTCCGCAATTGGTTCCAACAACGCGCCGGGAAACGCGGTGGCGGTGGCGAATCGACACGGACGCATGAGTCAACTGTGATGCGCTGGCTGAACAAGTGTTACGGCAAGATCTCGCAGCGTTTCCGGTCTGAACTGCAGTCAGATTCGGGATTGTCATCCCGGGAGATCGAATCGTGCATCGAACTAGCGATGGAGGAGCTTTCAGAACACAGCGTATTTAAGAATCTGTCGGCGTGAGCGGCCAAAGGCGGTTTACATGGTGATCGTAAAATAAGTACGCAAAAGAGCTTCGTTTCGAGCGTCTTGAACTCGGAGGTTGGTACACATGGGAGATAACGAACAGACAATTCAGGATGTGGAAACCCAACGCTTGCTTGAACTTTACTTCGCATCAGCAAGCGAGCCACGCTCCCGTGCAGCCGACAAGACAGCCAAGCATATTGACGCGGATACGTTAGCCGCGTTCGTCGAAAGCAGTCTGAGTTTGCGGGAGTCGGAGCCGGTTGTGGCTCATTTGGTGGACTGCGGGTTTTGTCGTAAGAGCTCGGCCGAGCTTATCAGATTGCAGAATGAGTTCTCGACGGAACCGGTCAACGATATAGTGCGACAGGGCGAGTCGGTGACGATCTCGGAGGTAGTGAGCGGTTGGCTTCATAAATTACTCGGAACAAGTGACGCGACAGTGTTTGCACACGAAGAGTCCGAGGAAGAGAAAGAGAAGTCGGAAAAAACCGATCCGGGCGAGAAAGAGTAGCTCGAAACAAATTCCAGATCCGGGCCCGCGCGTCGATAACGTTGCGGGCCCGATGCTTTTCAAATCGCTGCAGCTTTTACAATTGCCGTTTACGGTGAGTTATAATCGAGGCATTCCTAAAGGGAGCCAATAGATGCAGGATTGCACCGCGAAAACCAACGACTGTCCCGCTGATCGACCACCGCCGACAGTTGAAAAAGTCGCAACCGCCAAGCTGCCCACCAAGCGAGGCGACTTCATGATCGCAGGCTACCGCTCCCTGACGAGCGACGAAGAGTTCGTAGTCATCTATAAAGGCAAGATGGAAGCTGACTTCCCGACCCTTGTCCGTATCCACTCGCAATGTCTTACCGGCGATGTTTTCGGATCCATCAAATGCGATTGCGGCCCGCAACTCCACGCAGCGATGGAGATGATCGACGCCGAAGGACGGGGTGCGATCGTCTACCAACAGCAAGAAGGCCGCGGCATCGGTATTCTTAATAAGATCAGGGCGTACGCTCTTCAGGACGAGGGCGCGGACACGGTCGAGGCGAACGAGAAACTCGGGTTCGAGGTCGACGCCAGAAACTACGAGCAGTGCGCGGAAATACTTTTCGACCTCGGCTTGTGCAAAGTCCGCGTGATCTCAAATAACCCCGACAAGCTCATGGCTTTAGAAAAGGCGGGATTAAGGATCGTCGAGCGGATTCCGATCGAGATCAAGATCGATCAGCCGGCCGCCCACTACCTCCGTACAAAGAAGGAAAAACTCGGTCATCTCCTCGATTTTTAGCCCGATTCATGTTTTCCGTCTTGTATTCATAAATTTGGACTTTTGGACGCCTACCTCACCCGCTTTTCGATAACGAAATACCGTAATAACTAGGTTTAGCTTATACCCCCTAGCAGGCATGGCAATTGCCTAAATGGCTATGGATGTAAATTTAGAGCCAGGAATCCCCTTCCTTGTGTCTGTTTGCATAATCTTTAGAAAGGAAATATCTGAAGCATGAAAAAGAATATTAAATTTTTCGCGTTGGCTATTTTCGCAGTCGTCTCCTTGTTTTTTGTGACTGCGACAATGGCTCAGACCAGCACGACTGGTAGCGTGGAGGGAGTTGTTACAGACGCCAATGGCGCTGTCGTCCCGAATGCTGCCATCACGCTGAGCGGCCCGAATGTTATCCGGGCTCTGACCACAACGTCGGATTCTGATGGAGCATACCGCTTCACCTCGGTTCCCCCGGGCCGTTATTCGGTCGAGGTAGCCGCAGTGGCAGGTTTTGCTGCGTATAAGCAGGAGAACATCGAGGTCAACCTCAGCCGCGCAACCGCCGTCAACGTTACGTTGCAGGCAGGTACCAGCGCGACGATTGACGTCGTAGCATCTGCCGAGATCGACCAGACGACTAACACGACTGGTTCGAACATCTCGACCGAGTTCTTCTCGAATATCCCGACGTCACGTACAGTTCAAGGCCTTTACACGATCGCACCGACGGTTGCCCGTTCGGGTCTGCGTGATGCGTCAGGCCGTGACCGCGATCCTTCGGTTGCCGGTTCGTCCGGTCCGGAGAACAGCTACATCCTCGACGGTGTGAACACGACCGACCCGGCATTCGGCGGCGGTGGTGCTAACCTTCCGTTCGAGTTCGTTCAGGAAGTTCAGATCAAGACCGGTGCTTTTGGTGCCGATCAGGGTCTGTCGACCGGTGGTGTGTTCAACGTCATCACCAAGACCGGTGGTAACGAGTTCCATGGTGACATCTTTGCTTACGGTCTTCCGGACAGCTTTGTGCAGGACACTAAGAACCTTCCGTTCACGGGTCTCGCTCCGAACGGTTACTCGGAACTGGACGCAGGTGGCGACATCGGCGGTCCGATCATCAAGAACAAGCTGACGTTCTTCGCAGCGTTCAACCCGCAGTTCCGTACAAACAATTACTTGACCCAGACCTTCCATGACGAAGCTGAGGGCAAGATCAAGACACCGTTCTACTCGGGCAAGCTCTCGTGGTTGGTCAACAACAACAACACACTGACCTTCTCGACCTTCGGTGACTTCACCAAAGAAGAAGGACACCTGTTCGCAGGTTCCGGCTTCGGTGCAAACCCGGCGAGCTTCTTGGGAATTCGTGAAACGGGCGGCCACAACTACTCGGCTCGCTTGAACTCGAACATCACCCAGAACATGATCGGCGAGTTCGCGTTTGGTCTGCACTTCCAGCAGAACAACGTTATTCCGGATGCTTCGGTTGCGTCGACCGCTTTGATCGCGGACAGTTTCGCGATCCTTCGTGGTGACGGCACGGTTGCTCCGGTAACTCAGACGAATACGACGGTCCTCAACTGTACCCCGGTTGGCGATCCGCCGGCACCTCCTGCAGGTTGCGGAGCAGGCCCGACCGCATCCACCTACAACGGTAACAACACCGGCTTCGCCGATTACGTGTTCTCGCCGGGTGGTTTGCTTCAGAGAGGTTTCATCCAGGACGGTTTTGGTCTCTATCAGGATCAGAGCCGCGATCGTTGGGAAGCTTCGGCTCGTCTGCAGAACATCGTAGACAACCACACGATCAAGTACGGTTTCGAGTTCTATCGAAACAGCTACGATATCTTCCAGACGTCGACCGGCCCGAGCCAAACGTATGCGAATCCGCTGAACGTTTCGCCGACCGCTCCGGCTGACTGGAGATCGGTGAACGGCTACCGTGTGACGAACAACTTTAGCGTTTGTACAACCCGCGGCACGGTTATCACCTGCCCGAGCGCAACCGCTATCGCGATTCTTCGCAACGCTCCGCTGCCAGTTGGCTATACGCTGAATGATGCAGCGACGGCGATCACGGCGGCTGAGGCCCTTAATAACCCGTTTCTCGTTCGTACGACCACGCGTGTTCGTGACTTCACGCTCAACGCTCAGACCGAAACGGATGTTGAGAGCTTTTACGTCCAGGACGACTGGCGTGTGATGAGAAACCTTCAGTTCAACCTCGGTGTTCGCTGGGATTACCAGCAGGCTCGCGGTAACGAAGGCGTCTCGTATCTGAAGTTGAACGACTGGTTCCACAACCTTCAGCCGCGTCTCGGATTCTCATGGGATCCGTGGGGCAAAGGCGGGACGAAGATTTTTGCTAACTATGCACGCTTCGTGGAAACCCCGATCCCGCTCGACGTTAACGTTCGTGCAGGTTCGGAAAATAGTCAGACCGACAAGAACTTCAACGTTAATCGTCTGAATGCTCCGGCAAACGCGACGGTTGCAACCGGATTTGCGATTCAGAATCTGGGCTCACATCCAACTCCGATCGATGCTGGTTTGAAACCGCAGACGGTTAATGAGTGGACGATCGGATTCGAGCACCAGTTCTGGAAGAACTTCACGTTTGGTACCCGTGGTATCTATCGTGCACAGGGTTCGGTCATCGAAGACGGTTCGTTCGACGATGGTGAGAACTACTTCCTGTTCAACCCGGGTGAGTCACTTCCTCCGGGACCTGGTGGTCCGGCTGGAAACACCGAGTATCAGGCTTGCACCGATTTCCATCAGTGCTTCGGCCGTGCTCGCCGTTTCTATCGTGGTCTCGAATTCACGCTTAACCGCCGATTCGCAGACAACTACGCCTTCCAGGCTTCGTATGTTTACTCGAGCTTGATCGGTAACTATGAAGGTCTGTTCCGTAACGACAACGGCCAGTCAGATCCGAACATCACTTCGCTGTTCGACTTGACGAGCTTGTTGGAAGGTACGTACGGACGTCTTCCGAACGATCGTCCGCATCAGTTCAAGTTCAACGGTACTTACCAGACCCCGTGGAAATTGGTTGTCTCTGGCAACTTCTACATCCAGTCCGGTATCCCGTACAACAAACTGGTGCCGCACACCGTGTACGGAAACAACGAAGGCTTCTGCCGTAACGACCTCCCGGGTGGATGTAATCCGCGTGGTACGTCAACGTTCGATAACGATGCTGATGGTGCTATCACCGCCGGCAACAATCGTACGCCGACGACCTGGAATCTTGATATCGGTGCTTACTATCCGATCAAGTTCTCGGAAGACATGCAGCTCCGCATCACTGCTGACTGGTTCAACGTAACCAACACGCAGCGTGCGGTGACCGTTGACCAGACGCTGTACATCAACAGCGGCGTCACCGGCGTGGCTCCGGTTCTGAACCCGTTCTCGGGCACCGGCGCGATCTTCCAGTACCCGTCGGCTATCCGTCTGGGTGCTAAGTTCAGCTTCTAATTACCTCACGGTAATTTAGAAACCTTTATGTCGGGAGGATTTATTCCTCCCGACTTTTTTTTGTTCTGACCCTGCGCTTTTCTGATAAACTGTGAAGCACTTCAATAGTCAGGAGCTGTGAGTTATGCGTTCCGCCTCTACTCTTCCCGCCATGCTTTTCGCCTCGGCGTTGTTTGTTGTTTTTAGCGGCACTTACGGCACCGCGCAAAGTCGTACAAATGCGAGCGGTACCGGAGGCATGCATGAGATCCGGGGCAAGCTCTACCTGCCAACGGGAAAGACGTTGGACAATCCGGTTGAGGTCGAACTCCACAGCATCAGTAACTTCTCCACTTTGAAAGTCATTACGGATCGAGAAGGTGCATTCGCGTTTCGTAATCTAGCTCCCGGCAACTATCAGGTCGTTGCCCACGCCGGCGAACAGTTCGAAGAGAGTCGCGAGTACATAACGATCGATACGGAAGCTACAGGCAATGTCCCGATGCGTGCGACTCCAAAGGTCGTAACGGTTCCGGTTTATCTCCAATTCAAGCGCGGCATTATCTTACGGAACGAGGTGATCAACGCAAAGTGGTCGACGATTCCTAAGTCGACCCTGGACCACTTCAAACACGGGGTTGAGTTGGGTCAGGAGAATAAGATCGAAGAGGCTGAAGCCGAGCTGCGAAAAGCGATCGAGCAGTCTCCGACATTTGCTCCGGCCTACACGGAACTCGGAAAGCTCGCCTTAACGACGGGCAAACTCGACGCGGCAGTCGACGCTTGCAAGACCGCGATCAAATACGATGAGTCGGATTTTGAAGCACATCTGAATTTGGGTATAACGTACTTAAACTTAAAGAAATATTCCGAAGCCGAATCAGAACTCGTTAATGCAGCCTACCTTAACCGCGCAGCCGTTCGTCCGCATTACTACCTTGGATTGCTATTCGTCACGAAGGGCGATCTCGATGTAGCTCAGAAAGCGTTCGAGAAAGCTATCGAGCTGAACGGAGGTAAGAGCCTACCCAACATCCACAAATACCTCGGGCGGATCTACATGAAAAAAGACATGCAGAAAGAGGCTCTTCAGGAATTGGAAACCTACATCAAACTCGCACCAAAAGCTCAGGACGCCGATAAGGTCAAGAAAGAAATTATCGACATCAGGGCAAAGTCACCCGTAAAGAATGCCTTCGTCTGAGCGGATCTACCGCGATTCTGTCCACAATATCATTCGGCTGAACACTGGTTCGGCCGAAGGTGCGCTGATCGCGCGACTGGTCGATGCGGCCGAGTTCCAACGGCTGCGGCGTATCCGTCAACTCGGTCTCGCGCACTTCGCGTATCAAGCAGCTGAGCACTCGCGATTCACGCACAGTCTCGGAGCCTTTCATCTCTCGACTCGCATTCTCGCAAAACTGCGGAACCGCTATTCGATCTCCGACGACGATCAGATGGCAGTCCGCGTCGCCGCCCTTCTTCACGATGTCGGACACGGTGCGTTCTCGCATGTACTTGAAACGATCCTCGATTTTCATCACGAGGATTTCACCGTCGAAGCAGTACTGAGTGACGAGACCGAGATCGGTCGTCTGCTCCGCGATTACTCGAGCGACCTCGCGCCGCGCGTCGCCGAGATCATTCGCGGAACGTTTCGACCGATGGCGTTGGCTCAACTCGTCTCGTCACAACTCGATGTCGATCGCATGGACTACTTGCTTCGCGACTCGCTGATGACCGGCGTGAAGTACGGTGTCTTCGATCTCGAGTGGATAATCAAGTCGATCGAGATCAATGAAGCCGATGATCAATTGTACGTTTCGGCGCGCGGACTCTATGCGGTCGAAGATTATCTGCAGGCTCGTTATTACATGTTCCGGCAGGTTTATTTTCACCGTACGTTACGCGCTGCCGAAACGCTGCTGCAGTCACTGCTCAGACGCGCTCTGAAGTTATTCCAGGATGATCAGCCCGTTTGGCACGCGCCCGGAACCGCATTCGAGAAGATACTGAAGGGCGAGAAACTCGGTCTAAAAGACCACCTCCAACTCGACGACGCCGATGTGATGTATTACATCAAACAGTGGCGTCATTCGAGTGATCCGGTGCTTTCAGATCTTTCGAGTCGATTTCTCAATCGTCGACTTTTCAAGGCATTCGACCTCGACATGCCCGAGAACGAGCGTGACCAATTTGTCGCGACCGCGCGCAAGATCGTTGCGGAGCGCGGTTTTGATCCGGACCATTATTTTGTCGAAGACAAGGCAGGCGATGTTCCGCATTACTTTTACGCGAGTGATCGATCGCAACCAAAGAACCTGATCTATGTCGAGGACGGATTCTCACACCCGACGATCCGAGAGATATCGGAAGTCAGCAGCGCGGTGCGCGGTCTGCAGGCCGAGTACCGCATCCATCGCATCTGTTTCCCTGTCGAGCTTACGGATGAGATCGCAAAGCTTTATCACAGTTAGAGCACGAACGTTGTTCCTTGTACTGTGCTGGGCGATCCTTCTGACCGCATCAGCACACGGTCAACGACTCGCCATCCTGACACCGGACAACACACCGAAAGACATCGCATACGCGGAGGAACTGTCTGCTCGATTTCCCTCGAGCGTTCGCGTGATCGATCGTGATCAGTCGGACGCCGCCTTCCGGTCTGTGACGCTTGGCAATCCATTCAACATGACGAGCATCGAGGCGAGATCGGTCGCTGCCGTGATCGGCTGTGACGCGTTCGTCGTCGTTCACTCATCGGTACTCCGACGAAGCGCTTTATCGCGACCGACGTTTTTTGAAGCATACGCGGTCCACTACCTTGTCGACGGTCGCACCGGCGAACTCGCGGCGTGGAAGTTGAAGACGTTCGAGAACGAAGTCGAACAGAAGGCCGCGAACGAATTACTGGTTTCGATCAGCCACACGGCACTGGAACTATCGTCGGCCTACCCGAAGCGCCCCGCGATCAACGATGAATCAGTGCAGATCGAAACTGTACCCGATGAGGGAACCCCGGCCGCCGCGAATTTAAAGACTCCGATTCCCTACAAACGGATCAAACCGGCTTACACGAGCATGGCGTTCTTATACGACGTGAAGGCAACCGTCGAAATAGAGGTCGATGTCGGTGAGAGCGGAGGTATTCTCGCGACCAGGATCGTCCGATGGGCTGGGTACGGATTGGACGAGTCCGTCGACTCAACCGTCCGAGCGATGAACTGGCGTCCCGCGATGCGGGGCGGCAAGCCTTTGCCGATGCGAGTTTTGCTGCGTTACAATTTTACTAAAGTGGATAAGGACTAGCCCTGCGATCACCCACGACCTCCGTCAGATGAAGTATCTCCGTGCGTCAATCAGATTCGTTGCCTTCGTTATCGCAACGCTCGGCCTATATGGGATCTGGTTTGCCCTTCAAATTTTTATCCCAAACAAGATCTACTGGCGCCAGCTCGCGTTTGAAAACTGGACCAAGAGTTTTGTCTGGCTCTCGCGGATGCAGATCGAGGTAATTGGCGAACCGCCTAAGCCTCCGTTCTTTCTTGTGACGAATCACCTGGGCTATGTCGATGTAGCAGCGCTTCGCGCGACCGTGACCGGAGTTTTCGTAGCGAAGGCCGAGGTAAAAGATTGGTTCCTTGCGGGACCTATAGTTCGCGACATGGGGAT